>NZ_PNDV01000005.1:0-200710 GCF_005930865.1 Pseudoalteromonas sp. S554
CAGAGCAAGCCGAAGTGCAGCGCTTAGAACAAGAACGTATTGCAGCAGAGCAAGCTAAGAAAGAAGAAAAACCTAAGAAAGAGGGCTTTTTTTCACGTCTTAAAAAAGGATTACTAAAAACCCGCGTTAATATTGGCGCAGGATTTTCGTCTATTTTTAGTGGTAAAAAAATAGATGATGACCTTTTTGAAGAGCTTGAAACTCAATTATTGACGGCTGATTTAGGCGTAGATACCACCATGAAGTTAATCGATAGATTAACGGACGGTGCAAATAGAAAGCAGCTTAAGGATGGCGATGCTTTATACGAGCTAATGAAGCAAGAAATGGCAGCGATGCTAAAGACTGCTGAACAGCCATTAACAATACCAGCAGAAAAAAAACCGTTTGTGATTTTAATGGTAGGCGTAAATGGGGTTGGTAAAACAACTACGATTGGTAAGCTAGCTAAGCAATTCCAAAATGAAGGTAAGTCGGTCATGCTTGCTGCGGGTGACACTTTTAGAGCCGCTGCGGTTGAACAACTTCAAGTATGGGGTGAGCGCAATAGTATTCCTGTTATAGCACAGCATACCGGCGCCGATAGTGCATCGGTGGTATTTGATGCTTTTCAGGCCGCAAAAGCGCGTAATGTAGATGTGTTAATTGCTGATACAGCGGGTCGTCTGCAAAATAAAGATAATTTGATGCAAGAGCTTGAGAAAATAGCTCGTGTAATGAAAAAAATAGATCCTGATGCACCACACGAGGTGATGCTAACCATAGATGCAGGTACAGGGCAAAATGCGATTAGCCAAGTAAACTTGTTTAACCAATGTGTAGGTTTAACGGGTATTACTTTGTCAAAACTTGATGGTACAGCAAAAGGTGGGGTTATTTTTGCTGTAGCTGATAAGTTTAACATTCCAATTCGTTATATTGGTGTTGGTGAAGGTATTGATGATTTGCGATCGTTTAAAAGCGATGACTTTATTGATGCATTATTTAGCCAAGATGAGGACGACGCTTAATTTACCAAGAAGGGAGCTTGCTCCCTTTTTAATTGCGAGGAATACCAATTGCATTAACACTTTAATGAGGTTGGCATAATAAAAAATGATAAATTTTCAGCAAGTAAGTAAAACCTATCCAGGGGGGCATCGTGCCCTCGAAAAAGTTAATTTTCATATAAAACCTGGCGAATTAGCCTTTTTGACCGGTCATAGTGGTGCGGGTAAAAGTACACTTTTAAAGCTTATCAGCTTAATGGAACGTCCATCTGCTGGTAACGTATTTATTAATGGTGTTGATTTAAATAAAGTTAATTCGCGACAAATCCCTTATGCTCGCCGAGATATTGGTATTATTTTTCAAAACCATCGATTATTAGAACGATACACTGTATTTGATAATGTCGCGCTACCGCTGATCATCGAAGGAACTCATCGTAATCAAATCGCAAAGCGTGTTCATGGTGCGCTCGATAAAGTGGGTTTAATCGATAAAGTTAAATGCCATCCATCTATGTTGTCGGGTGGTGAGCAACAGCGAGTCGGTATTGCACGCGCTATTGTAAATTCTCCGCCAATTTTACTTGCCGATGAGCCAACGGGTAACTTAGATCCTGAACTCTCAATGGAAATACTTAAATTATTTGAAGACTTTAATAAGCATGGTACAACCGTACTTATTGCTACCCATGACTTAGGCCTTGTTGCACGCATGAAGTATAGGAGCTTAACGTTAAAGGATGGCAGAATGCTTGAAGATCCATTAGCGCAGGGGGCATTATGAGTTTACTGTTTAAAAGCCGCCAAAACAAAAATGAAAAACAAAAAAAATCAGTTATTTCAAATGGCTACTTTTTTATCGTTAACATTTTTCGCCAAGGGATTCATAGTCTGGGTGAAATGTGGCGTACACCACTGGCATCAATGATGACAATTGCGGTACTTGGATTAAGCTTAACGCTTCCTGCCACACTTTACTTAGTGGTTAAAAATGTCCAGCAAGTTAGTAGTGGCTTTGAAGAGGCTAGTGAAATATCGTTATTTGTAAAACAAACAATGACGAAACAAGAAACAGCAACGCTAGTTAAGCGCCTAGCCTTATATCCTGAAGTAGAGAGTGTAACGTTTATTTCAAAACAGCAAGCGCTAAAAGAGTTTCAGGAGGTGTCAGGTTTTGGGCAAGCGCTAGAATATTTAGATAGCAACCCATTACCCGATGTTGTGCTAGTTACGCCTACTAAGCGGCATCGCCAACCTAATGCCGCCAAGGTACTTATGACCAAGTTAGAAGCGGAACGTGAGGTTGATTTTGGCAAACTTGATATAGCCTGGTTAGAGCGCTTAAATGCATTGCTTAGCTTGCTAAAAGAAAGTGTAATAACCATTACCTTATTATTATTAACGTCTGTAACTCTCATAATAGGTAATACTATTCGCCTATCGATTATGGATAAAAAAGAAGAAATACAAGTAATGAAACTTGTAGGTGCTACAAATACGTTTATACACGCACCATTTTTATGGACTGGTATTTGGTATGGCGTTATTGGTGGATTATTTGCTTTTATATCAGTTGCATTGATGATGTGGTGGCTTTCTTCAGCCGTAAACAGTGTGGCTGGTGTGTATCAAACTAACTTTTTACTCATTGGTTTAACGCTTAGCGAATTTGGCTTTTTAGTTTTACTTGCTACAAGTTTGGGGTTTGTTGGCTCTTACTTATCTGTAAATCGATACATCAAAGAAATAGAGCCAGACAAAGTGTAATACGCACCTATATAGCTCGCTGTTAATCAAGCGAGCTATATAGGTTATGCTATTGGCGCTTTATTCGCTTCAAAGTAAACTTTGTGAATATACATTTAACTTTATAAGCGTGTTTATCTCTTCCTCATTCGCGCAAGCTAATGCAAGTGAACTAACTCAATGCTTAGCGCGTATGTTATTGGGTTGGGTTGTTCAGGTCCTATAAAAACTGTCACATTTATCTACTACCCTCCTTATCAAGCATGAATTGTAAATAGAGTGAAAAACTGACGTTAATCACCCGCAATCCCTTAATTCATCGCTTATTCAGTCGCTTATAGTAGACTTCAATAACGCTAAAAAACCGCTTGATTTATACTTTAAAAAAGTTTTAAATTGGGGTTAGCACTCTTCAGGAAAGAGTGCTAAGATAGTTTCAAATGTTTATCACCGAGGTGAAAAATGAGTAAAGATTTATACGCAATGGCACTTACAGTTGGACAACAAAGCGCAAGCATGGATGGCTACCTTCAAGCGGTCAGCACAATCCCTATGCTTAAAGTTGAAGAAGAGCAAGAACTTGCTAAAAAACTTCAGGAAGAAGGCGATCTTAGTGCTGCAAAGCAACTCATTATGTCGCATTTGCGCTTTGTAGCGCATATAGCTAAAAGCTACTCGGGATACGGCTTGCCACAAGCTGACCTTATTCAAGAAGGCAATATAGGCCTGATGAAAGCGGTTAAACGTTTCGACCCAAGCGTAGGTGTTCGTTTAGTATCGTTTGCAGTGCATTGGATTAAAGCCGAAATACACGAATTTGTTCTAAAGAACTGGCGTATAGTTAAAGTAGCTACTACAAAAGCACAGCGTAAATTGTTTTTTAATCTTCGTAAAAATAAAAAGCGTTTAGGCTGGTTTAACCAAGCAGAGGTTAGCACTGTTGCTAGTGAGCTGGGTGTAAGCGAAAAAGAAGTGCGTGAAATGGAATCTCGTATGAGCGGTCAAGATATGGGCTTTGACTTAACGGGTGATGATAACGATGACGCACCAACAAGCACTTATTCGCCGGTACAATATTTAACGGATGGTTCTGCTGATTTAGCTGATGACATTGAGCAGCAACAATGGCAGGAACAGTCTCATACTCGTTTGTTTAGTGCACTTAAAACACTAGATGAACGTTCACAAGACATTGTAAGTGCGCGCTGGTTGTCTGATGACAAAGCAACACTACAAGAGCTTGCTGAAAAATACAGTGTATCTGCTGAGCGTGTTCGCCAGCTTGAAAAAACAGCAATGAAAAAGTTACAAAGCGCTATGAGCTGATACGTTCTAAAAGCGTAATATTTTTAAAAGCCCTGCATGAAAACGCAGGGCTTTTTTGTTGAAAATTAATAATGTAGGCAAATATTATAGGGCATAAGAGATAAGTACCTTGTTTAATTTAATTATCGCGCGCTAATCGTTTTCCCTTGAGCTTGCGCTAACTGAATATATTTACGTTGTACTAACTGAGAAACAGGAACTAACTCATAGCCTTGTTGAGTAAGCTCAGGCAGGGCTTTACGTAAAAAAGCAATGGTCTCAGGATAAGGGTGAGCAATGGCAATGGCAAAATTGTGATCTGTTGCTTTTTGTTTAAGTTCATCGAGCCTAAACTGAAGTTGATCTGCTGTTGTTATGTTGTCCAAAAAGACATGGCGACCAATATTTTCAACCCCAAAAAAGTTTGCAGCATTTTGTGCCTGGCTTAAGCCAGTTGTTCGGCTATCTAAAAAGTACAACTCGCGCTTTTTAAGTACTTCCATTGTCCATTTCATGGCTTGGCTTTGCTGAGTTAATGCAGAGCCCATGTGATTATTAACACCTCTAACTTGCGGTAAACTTGCAAGTGCTGTTCCAAGCGTTTGTTGAAGTTGGGCTTTGTCCATATCAAGAGTAAGCGCACCAGGCCCTAGTGCTTTGCCGTTAAGTGCCTGCATAGGCACATGTAAAAGCAGCTCTTTATTTGCTTTGCTAGCATGTGTTGCAAAAACTTGCGAATAGGGTGTATGGGGCAAAATTGAATAGGTCAATTGCCCAGGTAAGGTTAAAAACTCTAAGTCTCTTTGGTGGTAGCCTATATCATCAATAACTATCGCTATTTGTTTAGCATTAGCGCTAAAGCAAGCGATACATACACTGAAAAAAAGCCACATCCGTATTTTTCTGTTAATAGTATTCACGTTTATAATTTTTATTATCTTTTTTATGCCCAGTAACGCTCAAACAAAATAGATTACTGCATACTGAGTAATTGTTTTGCTTTAACTAACTGTAAATCAGCTAAGGTGTTAACAAGCTGGTGTTGATTATTTTTTACTTGCTCATTTTTTATTATAACGGCTTTATTGTTTTGTGGAAGTGTTGTTTGATTAATCGTCACATCCGGCTTTATTCCAACGCCATCTATTGATTCACCAGAAGGTGTAAAATACTTTGCGGTAGTGAGTTTTAAAGCGGTATTGCCATCACCTAATGGTATAAGTGATTGCACTGACCCTTTTCCAAAAGATTGGCTTCCAACCACTTTTGCCCTGTTGTTGTCTTTTAAGGCACCGGCTAAAATTTCAGCTGCAGAGGCTGAATTTTCATTAATAAGCACAACAATTGGAGCGCCTTTGAGTATGTCGCCCCGTTTAGCATAAAAGGCTTGGTTAGCGTCAAAGTATCTGCCTTTCGTTGTTACTATAGTTCCGCTTTCTAAGAATAAATCAGAGACGGTAATCGCACTTTTAAGGGTGCCTCCGGGGTTGTCACGTAAATCAATTACAAGCCCTAATAATGGATAATCATAATTATTTTGCATCGCTGCAATTTGCAATGCAACTTCGTGTAGTGTGTGATTAGAAAAACTATTAATAGCTAAATAGCAAATGCCGGACTCTAAAACTTTACTGGTTACACTCTCTAATTGTATTTGCGTACGAGCTACGTTAAATGACAAAACTTCTGGGCTTTCATTTCGCTTAACGGTGAGATTAATTGTTGTAAATTTATTTTCTTTAATCAAAGTTGCGACTTCGCTAACGCTGAGCAAATTGACCGTTTTTTGATTAACACTAACAATAATATCGCCAGCTAAAATACCTGCTTCTTTCGCTGGTGAGTTATTTACCACGTTAACTATTTTTATGTCAGTATCGACCTTTTTTACTTCAATACCTAAGCCCGTATATTGGCCATTGGTATTATCAAATAAGGCATCGAGCTCGTGTTCGTTAAGGTATTTAGAGTAGGGGTCTAGCTTTGAGTATAAGCGCTCAAACTGTTTGTTGTTGTATTGCACATAATGGCTGTTTTGTAGCTCTAAATCGTCAACATAATAGGCGTGTATGTTAAATAAAATTTCATCTATTTGTTGGCTTTTAAGGTTTTTTACTGAGCTGGCAAATGCATTGTTAAGTACTAAAGTAAAAGTGAATAAAAGCAGGCTGAAAACATAGCCTGCTTTTTTAAATGCGGGTATTACATTGTTGTTTTTCATCAGCGACTCCTCAGCGGAGCAGCGGTTTATTCAATTAAATACGTCTGCACCATTTTACGGGATTTACTGCGCGTCCTTTGTGTCGTATTTCAAAGTATAGACCAGAACTTGCCTGTCCGCCGCTTTGGCCAACCAACGCTAAAGTTTCGCCTTGGCGTACCAAGTCACCTACGTCTCTCAGTAGTGTTTGTGCATGGCCGTATAGGCTCATAAATCCTTCACCATGATCGACTACAATTACCCAGCCATAACCTTTTAACCAATCTGCAAATACAACTTGGCCATTGTGCACGCTATTAACATTTTCGCCTTCTTTAGCGCCAATTAGCACGCCTTTCCAATCAATGCCACCATGTTTGCGTTGGCCAAATTTGTGTTTTAACTTACCTTTACTAGGCCAGTTTAATCTGCCTTTATTTTTATTGAGACCAAGTAATTCTATTTTTTTTGTTTTTTCTTTTTCTAATTCTTCAATTGTATTAACAAGGGTTTGTTGGTTTTCTTTTAAGTAATCGATAGAGCTTTTAGTACTCGTAAGCTGAGCTTGAAGATTCCTAAGGTTAGCTTGGCGTTCACTTTGTGCATTTACTAAGGCTGTTTGGCGCCTTTTTTGCTCGTCGTATAAAGCTAAAAGTTTTTCTTTTGTTTTATTTAGTGCAACTTGGTTTAACGCGATTTGTTGTTTAAGTTCTTTTAATTCTTCTATCTGTTCAATTCGTGCTTTGTTTAGGTAATTATAATAGCTCAGTGTTCGCTCAAATTGCGCTGTGTTTTCTTGATTCAGCAACATTTTAGAGTAGTCATCACCACCTGCCATGTAAGCGCTTTTAAGTTGCGCTCCTAAGATACGTTGAAATTCGATGTGCTTTTTATCGAGTTCATCAGCTTTTTTTTGTTGTTGATTTTGCTGTTGTTGGGTTTCTTTAACAGACTGCTCAGCCATATTAAGTGCTTTAGCGTTTTTAGCTATTTCAAGCTCATGGTTTTTAAGATTTTTTTGAAGTTGAGATATTTTTTTTCGTTGTTGATTATACTCAGATTGGCTTTGTTCAAGTGCTTGTTTCACCTGTGAGAGATCTTTTTTAGTGCGATCTTCATTGGCAACTGCTGATGCAGTCACCAATGAGGCGAGTATTAAGCCGCACTTAAAGTATCGGTTAACACGTTTAATCATGGGTTATTTCAACGTCATGATAGGTGTGCCAGTCATTTCACTTGGCTGTTCCATGCCCATTAGGTGCAGCATAGTAGGGGCAACATCACTTAATGCTTTACCTTCAGATGGTGTCGCATCGCGACCAACATAAATAAAGGGCACCGGTTCACTTGTATGCGCGGTATGTGCTTGGCCCGTTTTAAGGTTAGCCATTTGTTCTGCATTGCCATGATCGGCTGTGATCAACGCTTCACCGCCAAATTCGTTCAATGCATCAACTACACGGCCAATACAGGTGTCAACGGCTTCACAAGCTTTTACAGCGGCATCAAAAACACCTGAGTGGCCAACCATATCGCCATTAGGGTAATTACATATAATAGCGTCGTATTTCCCGCTTTTAATTGCTTCTACGAGCTTATCGGTTAGCATTTCTGAGTTCATTTCAGGTTGCAAGTCGTAGGTAGCCACTTGCGGTGAAGGGATTAGTTCACGCGTTTCACCTTCAAATTCGTCCTCACGTCCGCCGCTAAAAAAGAAGGTAACGTGTGCGTATTTTTCTGTTTCAGAAATACGCAGTTGTGTTTTCCCTTGTTTTTCAAGCCACTCCCCTAATACATTAGTAAGAGGAGTTGGGCCAAATGCAACGGGTGCGTCTATATCTGCTGCATATTCTGTCATCATGACAAATGCGCTGAGAGCGGGGGATTTTTTCTTGGTAAAGCCATCAAACTCAGGCTCTACAAAGGCGCGTGTAATTTCTCGTGCTCGGTCTGCCCTAAAGTTTGCAAAAATAACGGTGTCGCCATCATTAATTTGCGCTGCTTCTCTACCTGCTGGTGTAATGGTTGTAGGAGCAACAAACTCATCGTTTTCGTCGCGCTCATAAGCTGCATTTAATGCGGTTACGCCATCGCTGTAGTTAAACTCTCCAATGCCAGAGGTCATTACGTCATAGGCTTTTTCTACACGATTCCAGCGGTTATCTCTATCCATTGCATAATAACGACCAACGAGTGTTGCTAGCCGACCACATTCAAGTTTTGCAAACAACGCTTCTATACGTTCAATCGATTCTTTGGCACTACGCGGTGGTGTATCACGGCCATCTAAAAATGCATGAAAATAGACTTCCTTAGCACCGCGTTTTGCAGCAAGCTCTATGCTTGCAACAATATGATCTTCATGACTATGAACGCCACCCGGACTCAATAATCCCATAACATGAACGGCTTTGCCGGCATTTACTGCTTTATCAATGTTTTCAACAAGTGCAGGTGTTGAGTCAAATTCACCGTCATTTATTGCTTTGGTGATTCGAGTAAAGTCTTGGTATACAACACGTCCTGCACCTAAATTAACATGTCCAACTTCGGAATTACCCATTTGTCCATCAGGAAGACCTACATCAAAACCAGATGCTGAAATTAATGTGCGAGGGCGAGATACCCATAAGTTATCTAATACGGGGGTATTCGCTGCTAGTATTGCATTGCTTTGCTCGTCTTCACGATATCCCCAACCGTCTAAAATCATTAATACCAGTGGTTTTTTATGTTCAGTCATAGTCACTCCTAAAAGTTAGCACCTGTTTTGCTTTAGCATACCGTGTTTTGTTACTTGAATCAGCATACAAAACAGCATATTAATTTTTTTCACTTAATTGAATATTGTATTGATGCTGATGTGCGGTTAATAACCTTTATATGGGGTGTTTTTCCTCCTTTTAAACTCTGTGTAAACTCGCATTTTAAGTTGGTTTGGGTATACTTGCGTGGCTAAAGTCTAAAATGTCTAAAACATTGCGTTTTAGGATGTAATTTATAGTGGAAGTCGAATGGAACAATATATTGAATTTATAAGCAATCACCCTATTTTAAGCCTTGCTTGGGTTGGTATTGTTTTTCTTATTGTCAGTGGTTGGATAAAAAGTAAATTTTCAGCTATTCGTCAAATAAACCCTCAGCAACTAACGCTACTTATTAACCGTGAAGATGGTCAAGTAGTGGATATGCGAGCACAAAAAGAGTTTACGTCTGGCCGTATTTCGGGTGCTGAACACTTAAGCCCTGAAAATGCAAAAAAATCTGACTTTTCAGGCCTTGAAAAGTACAAGACTAAACCCATTATATTGGTATGTACTACAGGTATGACAGCCCAAGGCACGGCCACAGCAATGCATAAAGCTGGTTTTGAACAGGTTTATGTATTAGCGGGCGGAATGGGTGCATGGCAATCTGCTAGCTTACCAACGATAACAGGTCGCTAATCTCGTTTAGCTAAACCGATAGAGGATTTATTATGAGTAACGTTGTTTTATACACCAAGGCATATTGTCCATTTTGTCAGCGCGCTATGGCGCTTTTAAAAAGCAAAGGCGTTGAATTCACTAATTTTGATATTGGTGTACAACCTGAACTTCGCGATGAAATGATTACTAAAGCCGGTGGCGCAAGCACTGTACCGCAAATTTTTATTAATGATGAACATATCGGTGGCTGTGACGACATGATGGCTATTGAGGCTCAAGGTAAACTTGACGCTAAGCTTAACGCTTAATTTAATTATAATAACGAACAAGTTAGGAATAACAATGAACGAAGAAACTCAAAACGCAGCAGCGGCACAAGACGCAGGCGCACAATTTACTATTCAACGCATTTACACTAAAGACGTGTCGTTTGAAACGCCAAACTCTCCGGCAATTTTTCAAAAAGAATGGACGCCAGAAGTTAAGCTAGACCTAGATACTCGCTCTAACAAGTTAGACGAAGGTGTATTTGAAGTTGTTTTAGCATTAACTGTGACAGCATCAATTGGCGAAGAAACTGCGTTTTTATGTGAAATTCAACAAGCGGGTATTTTTACTATTGCTGAGGTTGAAGAAGTACAACTTGCTCATATGCTAGGTGCATTTTGTCCTAACGTATTGTTCCCATATGCACGTGAAGCGGTATCTAACCTAGTTAACCGTGGCACTTTCCCACAGTTAAACCTTGCGCCAGTAAACTTTGACGCATTGTTTGCACAGTATATGCAACAACGTACTGCGCAAGCTGACCAGGTTACAGCAGACGCATAACTTATGAATACAGCAACTTCAGCTGTTACTGTATTGGGGGCGGGGTCTTATGGCACCGCCCTTGCTATTTGTTTAGCCCGAAATGGTCATAAAGTGACGCTTTGGGGACGCAATAGCGACGACGTTGCTACGCTTGCAGCTGAGCGGAAAAATCAACGTTACTTACCAGATGCACCCTTCCCAGACGCTCTAGAACTAGAAGCCGATTTACAACGCGCAGTTGCATGTAGTGCTATTGTGCTTGTTGTTGTGCCAAGCCATGCGTTTGGCGACACACTTGCGCAAATAAAACCTGCATTGCAAATCGATGCTAAAGTCGCGTGGGCGACTAAAGGCCTTGAGCCAAATACAGGGCGTTTATTACAAGAAGTTGCACAGCAAGAGCTGGGTGATGAAATCGCACTTGCGGTGCTTTCGGGTCCTACATTTGCGAAAGAAATGGCAATGGGTTCACCAACAGCTATTTCTGTTTCGTCTACCTCACCTGAGTTTGCACAACAATTGGCTGATTTACTGCATTGTGGTCGTTCATTTCGAGTGTATAACAATGACGATTTTATTGGCATACAGCTTGGTGGTGCGGTTAAAAACGTAATTGCTATTGGCGCGGGTATTTCAGATGGTGTAGGTTTTGGAGCCAATGCTCGCACAGCCTTGATCACACGAGGTCTTGCAGAACTGACTCGGTTAGGTTGCGCTCTAGGCGCAAAGCCAGAAACCTTTATGGGAATGGCAGGCCTTGGCGATTTAATTTTAACCTGTACTGACAACCAATCACGCAATCGTCGTTTTGGTTTAGCACTGGGTAAAGGTGAAAGTGTTGAAGCTGCAATTGAGTCGATAGGTCAAGTAGTAGAGGGCTTTAGAAACACCAAAGAAGTGTATTTACTTGCCCAGCGTGCAGGCGTTGAAATGCCTATCACTGAACAGATTTACAAAGTACTTTATGAGAATAAAGATATGAAAGCTGCTGCCATGGCATTGTTAGGCAGAGAGCAACGATCAGAATAGCATTCACTACTGTGATAAAAACTAAAAAACCGACGTAATGTCGGTTTTTTTGTTAGCTTTAATAATACGCGTATCATTGCGCGTTCGGAAAGCCCAGCTGTCGCCATGATTCGTAAACAAATACAGCGACTGCGTTTGATAGGTTCATGCTTCGGCTATTTGGTTGCATTGGGATACGCACGCGCTGCTCGTTTGGTAGAGCTTGAATCATCTCATCGGGTAGCCCGCGTGTTTCTGGACCAAATACTAGACAGTCTCCGGGTTCGTAACATGCTTCATGATGAAATTGGCTGCCTTTGGTTGTACATGCATACACTTTTTTCGGTTTACATTTTTCAAGATACGCTTCAAATGACGCATGACGCTGAACATGGCTGAATTCATGGTAATCAAGGCCTGCACGCTTTACACGTTTGTCGTCCCACTCAAACCCTAAAGGCTCAATTAAGTGCAGCGAAAAGCCGGTATTTGCACAAAGGCGGATAATATTCCCTGTGTTTGGTGGAATTTCAGGTTGGTATAAAACAATATCCAGCATAATTAGCCTTTTAATAAATGGTATTTGACGGATGCAGTATACACGAAACCCTTAAAAAAAATGATATACTCAAAGTATTGAATACTCTTATTAGCGGATGAAATTGTGCATAACCGCAGTTACGAATTTTGGGTTAAAGCTTCTAGTATTATTACTATGGTAATGGTGAGTTTAATGATTGCGGCAAAGGCGTGGGCCTGGCTTGCTTCAGGCTCTGCTTCAATGCTTGGCTCCTTAACAGACTCATTAATGGACATTACCGCTACATTTATGAGTTTTTTAGTTTTAGGTTACGCACTGCGCCCAGCTGATGATGATCATCGGTTTGGTCATGGTAAAGCCGAGGCATTAGCAGGGCTTGGGCAAGCTGCATTTATTGCAGGCTCGGGCTGTTTACTGGCATTTCATGGTGTTGAGCGCTTATTTAACCCTATAGAGCTTACACATTCATTATTAGGTGTATGGGTAAGTGCTTTTGCAATTGCATGTACTCTGGTCATTGTTTTTGTACAAACTAAGGTTATTCAACATACCGAATCGATTGCTATAAAAGCAGATTCGGTGCATTACAAAGGTGATTTGATTTTAAACGCTGCTGTTTTAATTGCGATTGCTCTATCTTATTACGGAATGATGTATGCCGATCCTATTTTTGCAATAGGGGTAGCAGGTTACTTACTCTATAACAGTTGGGATATTGCAAGAGATAGTGCCGATCATTTAATGGATAAAGAACTCCCAGACGATGAAAAGCAAAGCATTTTTGATATTGCTAAAGAGCACAGCGATGTGCATGGCGTACACGGGATCCGTACTCGCCAGGGGGGGAAAATTAAGTTTATTCAAATGCATTTAGAGCTTGATGACCATTTAAGTCTAATACGAGCCCATACTGTGGCTGATGAGGTTGAAGCGATGATTGGTGCTCGTTTTGAATCGGAGGTTGATATACTAATCCACCTCGACCCGCTTTCTGTTTTAACTAAGCCGTCACCGACTCACAAAACTTATACAGACTCTTAAGCACTGGCTGGCGTACATCATCACATTCAAAGAATAGTTCGTGCTTGGCGTCAGCAAAGCTTTCTAGGGTAATATTTGCGTACTTATTAGCTAGTCTATAGTGGGCTTCATTATCGACAACTACATCGTTTTTTGCGCTTGCAATGTAAAGTGGAATATCAACAGTAAGCTCATCTATTGATGATAAAAAAGTAAAGGTTGAATTTAGCCACCCATAAGTAACCCCGCCAAGTTGTAGTAAAGGCTCCTCATTATATGTTTGCCTAAATAGGCTGTAGCGTAATTCGCAACTTGTTAATACGTTTAAAGGGAACTCTTCTGGGGTGTAGTCGGTTTGTCCAAGGGCATAGCTAAATTGAAAACCAAGACGTACGGCATTACTTGCAATTATTCGGGCTAAAGGCTTTGGAATACCTTTGGTGTGTATATCGAACATTGGGGCTGATAAAAACGCACCGCTAAAACTATGCTCATAGTTTGCCAAATAATCAAATGCAATAGCACCTCCCATTGAGTGGCTCACTAATAGCTTTTTACCTTGCCAAACGGTGTCGACTATTTGGGTGTTAAATAAATTAAGATCGGCACTGTAGTCACCAAAATTATTTACATAGCCCTTATGTTTATTTTTTAAATAGCGGTAAGAGCGGCCCTGTCCTTGGTGGTCAACAATAAAAATAGCAAAATTATTAGTATAAAGCTCCCATAACAACTCTTTGTATTTATCGAGCCCTTCGATTCTGCCTGAGCTAATAACTATGGCAACATGAGCTTTATCTGGCTGGGCATGCGCATAAAATAACTGCCCATTAGGCGTATTTAAATACGCTTTAACTAATGTGTTTTGATAAAAATCATTAATGGCTGATTGGTTACCTTTAAGCTCGCACTCACTACTATAAAACATGGTTTACTCTTTGATTATTGGCAGTGTGATATTAGCACACAAGCCGCCCTGATCTTTGTTCGATAAAACTAAGGTACCATTATGAGCTGTAATTGCATTTTTTGCGATAGCTAAGCCTAAACCGGTTCCACCACTGACTCTATCTCTTGCATCAGACTGCCTAAAAAACGGCTCACATAGCTTATCAAGCTGGTTATTTGGCACGCCTGGGCCATCATCACATATTTCAATATGCACGGCATCACCATGCGATAGTTTTATACTTATTGTGTTATTTGCATATTTAATGGCATTACGAAGTAGGTTTTCAAGCGCGCTGGCAATCAGGGCTTCATCGCAGCTAATGGTTACGCTTGCATCGCCTGTTATTGTTAACTGCTTATCATATTGTTTTGCTTCAAATTTTGCATCGTTTAAAACATGTTCAACAATAACGTTTAGTGATTGCTTTTGCATTGCAAGGGTTTGGCTTTTTGCTTCTAAACGAGACACTTGAAGTACATCAGCAATCATTTGATCGAGTTGATTAGCCTCTTTTTCTATTCGTAGTAAATAAGACTGACTTGCTTCATTTGCTTGCATTTGTGCAAGGCCTGTTGCCATTTTTAAGCGAGTAAGTGGCGAACGTAACTCATGGGATATATCAGCAAGCAAGCGTTTTTGTGAGCTTATTAATAGTTCTAGCTGGTTTGCCATACTATTAAAGTCTCGACCAAGTACCCCTAGCTCATCTTTTCTATTAGTTGAAATAGCAGCACGTGCGCTTAAATCGCCAGAAGATAGTTTTATAGCTGCTTTTTTAAGGCTGTTAATTGGTGCAATTAAGTTACGACTAAACAAAAAGCTCAAAATTAAAGAGGCAATAATTGCAATAGATACTTTGATCCAGCCGGGCATTAGCTTTAAGCGTATAAACAGAGGTGGCTGATTGTTTATGTCTATTTCATATAAATAAAATACTCCTTCGGGGACGGTTAATTGAACTGGCCCAAAGGCTTGATATTGCTCAGTGAAAACAATTTGCGGTGGCATGTTTTTGGTAAAATTAAGAAGGCTTAGGTCTATGTTTATAGGTGTTTCTTTATTAGTAAAAGAAATATCAGATTGCTCAGCGCTTAAATATAAAAGCTTACGTTTAGATAAGCGTGGATGCGAAAGAATGCTCTCAAGCGAACGTTTATGCTTATATGCAGAGCGCTCAATACTTCTTGCGGTATAAGCTAGGTTTTTTCCCATCGGGCCATGTAAGGGTTCATTACTTACTAAGTTCAGTACACTGATATTACTTAAAAAAACAAGCGCAGTAACGGTGCCAATAATGGTTAGCCAAAACCAAACAAATATTTTAAAAAATAAATAATGCCTAGGGTGCTTAAGCCAAGATAAAGCGCCTGATTTATTCACCTTGGATGAAAACATAACCGCTGCCTCGCATTGTTTTAATTCGTTCTGTTTTAATATGCTCTGCTATTTTTTTTCGGATATTACTTACATGCATATCAATAGAGCGGTCGAACGATGCTAAACGCCTGCCTAGCACTTCTTCACTAATTTGCTCTTTACTAACAACTTGGCTGGCGTTTTTACACAAAAGTGCCAGTATTTCGTACTCTGTGCCAGTCAGCGTGAGTGTATTCTCATCAATAGAGGCTTCTCGTGCTGCAAGGTTAATAGTTACACCATTTACAAGCAGCTTATTAGTTGTGTTGATATTTAAGCTGTTTATATGCTCTATACGACGTGTAATCGCTTTTACGCGGGCAAGTAACTCTCTGTGATTAAATGGTTTTGGTATGTAATCATCCGCACCGAGCTCTAATCCAAAAATACGATCAAAGTCTTCACCTTTAGCTGTAAGCATAATGACTGGGGTGAGTTTGGTTTGCCTAAGTTGTTTTAGAACTTCAAAGCCATCTAGCGTAGGTAGCATGACATCAAGCAATATTAATGCGTAGTCGTTTGCCTGTGCTAACTTTAGGCCTTGTTCGCCGTCGTGTACGCTTTGTATTTCAAACCCTTGGCTTAAAAGGTATTCGCTGAGTAACTCACAAAGACCCGTATCGTCGTCAATCATTAATAGTTTCATTTACAAACCCTTAGGCAATATTTCATTTCTTTATTTTACGCCCTTAATTGCTCAAAAGTGAATCTTTACACAACCTTTACACTGCTTTGCGTTACTTTGCGTTGAGTTAGTTATAGTTAACTCACTGGCTAGGCAATTACACGACAGCCAACCACAACCAACCCAACAGTTAAGGTGATGATTATGACTAAAGTAAATACACTTTCAAAATTAGTACTTATTTGTGGCTTAGCAACAGCCACACTTGGTGCAGGTAGCGTACTAGCTAAAGGCGGTATGCATGATCGACAAGGGCATTCTTCAGCGCGTTTTTTACTTTCTGAACGCGGCGCCGAAAAACTTGATTTAACGCAAGATCAGCAAACTAAGCTAAAAGCTATTTTTGAAGCACAAAAAACACAAATGAAAGCCTTACGAGGCGACGATAAAGAAGCACGTAAAGCACTGCGTGAAGCGCACAAAGCAAAAATGGACGTACTACTATCAGCAGCAACATTTGACGAAAATGCAGCAAAAGAGCTTTTAAGTGAGCGCCAAAGTAAAGGTGAAGAGTTTGCCTTAATTAAGCTAAAAACGCAGCATCAAGTAATGCAGTTGCTTAACGCAGAGCAAAAAGAAAAGTTTGCTAAAATTCAAAAGCGTAAAAGTAAAAAGCAGCGTAAGCAAAAAAGCTAACTGACCCTAAGGTTAACTTTTAAGTGAGTACTAAAAAGCCAGCATTTAGCTGGCTTTTGTTTATATAAAAACTAGATGACATTACTTAAAAAAGTCATCTTCGTTTTTAGCCATCATGGCTTCTATGTCTTCAATCATGTCTTGGTTTATTTGATCAGCCGATGTGATTGGCGCTGAAATTTTATTATTTTCAAACGACCACTCACCCAGATCAATGAGTTGGCAACGCTTAGAACAAAATGGGCGGTGAGGACTTTGCTCAGACCACTCAACATTTGTTTTACAGGTTGGACAATTTACAACAGTAGGCATGTTTTACTCTCAACAGGTTACTCATTAGCGCTTACTGTATTTAAAGCAAGCAAAGCGCTAAATAGTTTTACATATTAGTTACGCGGTTTATTTCAGCAAGTGACGTTAAACCATCAGCGGCTTTACGTAAACCTGATAGGCGCAAATTATTAAAACCGGCTTTTAATGATACCTCAGCGATTTCTAGTGAGTTACCGCCACGCATGATTATTTGTGCAATTTCTGGTGTGATTTGCATAACTTCGTAAATACCTACACGACCTTTGTAACCATCTGTACAGCCATCACACCCTTTAGGTGCATATAAAGTCATATCTTTAATTTGCGCTGTACTAAACCCTTGGCGAGAGAGCTCTTCGCTTGGCAATTGCTCTGGCGTTTTACATTTAGGGCATAAACGGCGTGCTAGTCGCTGTGCAATAATTAAACTAATTGAGCTGGCTACGTTATAGGCGGGTACGCCCATATTTAATAGTCGGGTAATGGTTTCTGGCGCTGAATTGGTATGTAATGTAGATAAAACCAAGTGACCCGTTTGCGCCGCTTTTATTGAAATTTCTGCGGTTTCAAGGTCACGTATTTCACCTACCATAACCACATCGGGATCTTGACGTAAAAACGCACGCAATGCATTAGCAAAGGTCATATCGGCTTTAGGGTTAATTTGTACTTGGTTTATCCCTTCAAGGTTTATCTCAACCGGATCTTCTGCGGTACTAATGTTTCGCTCAGGTTGGTTTAATATGTTTAAACCCGTATAAAGCGATACCGTTTTACCTGACCCGGTAGGACCTGTAACGAGTATCATGCCTTGTGGTTGACCAAGTGCATCCATGTATAACTTTTTCTGTTCTTCTTCGTAACCAAGTACATCAATACCTAGCATAGCGCTTGATGAATCAAGAATACGCATTACTATTTTTTCGCCCCACAGCGTAGGCATAGTACTGACACGAAAATCGATACTTTTTCGCTCAGTAATTTTCAATTTAATTCGGCCATCTTGTGGTTTACGCTTTTCGGCAATATCAAGTCGCGACATTACTTTAATACGAGCAGAAAGCTTGGTTGCTAATGTATTAGGTGGACTTGCCACTTCGTGCAAGATGCCATCAATACGAAAACGAATTCGGTACTTATGCTCGTAAGGTTCAAAGTGTAGATCCGATGCGCCTTTTTTTATCGCGTCCATTAAAATTTTATTAATGTACACAATAATTGGGGCATCGTCTTTGTCGTCATCTTGCGGTGCTGATTCTTTTTGGCTTTCAGTGTCTAGGTCGGCAAATTCTTTAAACTCATCATCGCTCAAATCTAGGCTGCCGGTTGCATCTAGCAATTGCTCAATTTTATTATCGAGCTGAATGTAATCAACGACGACTATTTCGCATGAAAGGCCGGTACTAAATTCAAAGTTTTCGAACGCGCCGTAATCGGTTGGATCAGAGGCTGCCACATACACTTTTCGGCCTTTTTGTACCAACGGTAAAATATGGTGTTTGCGGATCAGTTTTTCTTTTACAAGATCGGCAGGAATAGACGCAGGATCAAAGTCTTTTAAATCAAAATAGGGAACACGAAACAAATCAATACATTGCTCTGCTAACTCTTTACTGTCTATTTTTCCACATTTAGAAATCAGTTCAGCGGTTGAGGCAAACTCTTGCTGCTTTGCTTTTACCGTATCGGCATCAATACGCCCAAGCGTAAGAAACTTTCTTAATAACGGTGAGTTAATATTCATTGCGCACCTTTTTAATCCTTCAGAGAGAGTAATTTATCAGAAAAAAGAAGGGGATTACATTACTCTTCACAATCTAGGCTAAATTTATTAATTAATATAGGAGATTAGTTTGTTTTGACTCGGTTTTACAATTTAAGTTGCTTGCATTTGTGCCTTGTGCAGATAACGTTTATGTAGCGTTAATAAGTCGTGGTTAACGTCGTTAAGTGCACGGTCGTTATTTAAAATATCATCGGCTTTTTTTTGTTTATCTTCGCGTGACATTTGCGCTGCAATAATCGCTTTTACTTGCTCAAGACTTACATTATCACGCGAAGCCGTGCGCTCTATTTGTACACTTTGAGGTATATCAATCAGTAGTGTTCGATTACACAATTTATCTAGGCCGTTTTCAAACAAAAGTGGTGCTACAAGTACTACATATGGGCTTTTTGCGACAGTAAGGTCGTTATGTATTTTGTTTCTAATGAGTGGATGCAATAAATTATTTAGCCACTCTTTGTCGGCAGTATTAGTAAAAATACGCTCACGTAAAGCGCTTCTGTTTAGTGTGCCATCGCGTAATAAAATGCTTTGACCAAATTTTCTTACAATGGCATTTAAACCATCGCTTTTAGGCTTTACGACTTGGCGCGCAATAATGTCGGCGTCAACTATTGTAATGCCAAGCTGCTCAAACATATTACTTACAGCCGTTTTGCCACAGCCAATACCGCCTGTTAAGCCAAGAACCCAAGGTGATGTTTTAATATCAGATTTGCTCATTTTAGTGCGTACTCAAATTAGTAACCAATTAAGTTAAAATACGCGCTTTGCAATTGGTTACCCCACAGTAACGTGATCCAACCAGCAATTGCTAGGTAGGGCCCAAATGGAATAGGGGTTGCTTTATCTTTACCCTGAATAGTTAACAAGGCGATACCAATAATGGCGCCAACAACACTTGAAAGCAGTATTATAGTGAGTAACGATTGCCAGCCTAGCAGAGCACCAAATAACGCTAACAGTTTAAAGTCGCCATAGCCCATGCCTTCTTTGCCTGTTAGCAATTTAAATAACCAAAAAACACTCCATAAGCTTAAATAACCAAAAGCGGCACCCATAATTGCATCACTTGGCGTAATTGTAATTCCGGCAACAGCGGCAATCAGTGCCAGCCAAACAAGCGGTAAAGTGAGCTGGTCAGGCAGTAACATGTGGTCTATATCAATAAAGGTCAGTGCCACAAGTGCCCACGTGATCACTATGTATAATAATGCTTGTTCTGTTGCGCCAAAGGTATAAGCAACCACTAAACTTAATAGAGCGGTAATGGCCTCAATAGCAGGGTATCGAATAGAGATAGGGTTACTACAACTTGCGCATTTACCTTTAAGTATTAACCAGCTAATGATAGGAATATTTTGCCAAGGCTTAATGGCCGTTTTGCATTTAGGGCAAGTGGAATTTGGTTTTACAAGATTAAAAGGCTCACTGGTGTTTTTTGGTTTAGCTTGATTGGTATTTAGCTCGTCTTCAAGTAATAGCCTACACTCGCTTTGCCACTCACGCTGCATCATAAGCGGCAAACGGTAGATAACTACGTTTAAAAAACTACCCACACATAAACTAACTAAGCCAACTGTGGTTAAATAAAACCACAGTTGGCTTTGCATTACTTCAATAATACTTTGCATATATACCCGAAAACTATTCTAAAAAAAGTCTAAAAATTAAGTGAAATAATTATCACAAAGAGAAGTTAAAGAGGGTAAATAAGAAAACTAAACCGCCAACCATAAATATAAGGATCTCTTTAATTTCTGTAAAATTTTTTATTAATTAAATGACAGAACCTAATTGGAAAATAGGTAAGTACATGGCAACAATTAACCCACCTACAAGTACACCAAGTACGGCCATAATTAATGGCTCTAACAAGCTTGAAAGGCCATCGACGGCATCGTCAACCTCTTGCTCGTAAATAGTCGCTACTTTTGCCAGCATGCCATCTAACGAGCCAGACTCTTCACCAATGGCAACCATTTGAATTACCATATCAGGGAATATTTTAGAATTTCGCATGGCCCAGTTCATTTGATTACCCGAACTCACCTCTGCTTTAATATCTAAAATAGCATAGCGGTAAACAGCATTACCTGAAGCACCTGCAGCAGAGTCGAGCGCATCAACAAGTGGTACACCCGCAGCAAAGGTGGTCGAAAGTGTACGAGCATAGCGAGCAACAGCCGCTTTGTTTAAAATCATACCAATTATAGGAAGTTTTAATATAGCCCTGTCGGTTGCATCTCTTAGCTTTAAGCTTTTTAGGAGCGCCTCTTTATAAACCCAGCCACTACCTACAATTATAATTAGCGCAATCCACCAATATTCTTGCATAAATTCAGATATGGCGATTACAAACAAGGTAAAGGCAGGCAACTCTGCACCAAAGCCATTAAATATATCTTGAAACTGAGGAACTACAAAAATCAAAAGAATAGATGTCACTATTAAGGCAACTACCAATACCGAAATCGGATAAAACATCGCCTTTTTAATTTTTGATTTAAGCGCTTCTGATTTTTCTTTGTACAAAGCAACGCGGTCAAATATTTTATCAAGCGCACCCGACTGCTCGCCTGATGCGACTAAGTCACAATATAAATCATCGAAATAACGGGGGTGCTTCCTAAGCGCTTGGCTAAGCGGCTGGCCTGCTTTAACTTCATCACCAATAGTTTCCATTAGCTTGGCAACACTTTTGTTGGTAGAGCCAGAGCCAATCATTTCAATAGCTTGAATGAGTGGAACGCCGGCCATTAACATAGTAGCAATTTGGCGTGTAACTAAAGCAATATCTTTAGGGGTGATTTTTTGTAGGCGAGTCCCTAATAATGGCTTAGCTTTACGCTTTACTTTGGATGGAGTAATGCCTTGTTTTCGTAGTTGCGCTTTAACTAACGCAATACTTTGCCCTGTGAGTACGCCTTCAAGCTTTTTCCCTCGGGCGCTCACACCGACCCATTGAAAAGTATCAAGGCTTTTATTTTCATGTTTTTTCGCCACTTTCTTGCTACCACCTGAAATTAAAAAGGTAGCATATAGCTACCTTATAATCGTTCAATCTTTAATGATCTTATGGATTAGATGCTTTAACAGTTGTGCAAGTTGCAGGTGCTAATTTAGCTTCAACAGTTGTCGTACATGCCCAAGTGCCGGTTGCTGATCTTGTTAAGGTGATAGTTCCTCCTTCGACGGTGCCTGAACCTTTCATGGTACAAGCAATTGAGCCACCACTAGCATCAGCACCCTCAGTAGCAGCTGTAGGTGCATTTACTGTGAAACCGCTACAGCGAGATGTAGAATCAGCTAACCCAAGGTTACTTTCGTTATAAAAGTCGCTATCGCGGTTTTCAGCTACGGCTACATCAAATGCGCTGCGAGCACCTGAAACTTCAGCTAGAGAAGAAGCAACCTGAGCCTTTTGTGTGTAATCTTGGTAAGCAGGTAATGCCACTGCCGCAAGAATACCGATGATTGCTACTACAATCATCAATTCGATTAGGGTGAAACCCTGTTGTTTTTGAGTCATTGTTTTCATGTTTCCTCTCCTAAAGGATAATGGTTTGCAAGATAGTCAGATTAGTGGCGAAAGTGCCAAACTTGATTTACCTGATTAACTTTACAGATTTACTTAAAAATAAATTTTCACGTACTTTTAGCCTTAGGTATGAAACACAAAAGCTAAATGTGAGTTCATTATGTTGCAACTTGCGTAGGCTACCTAAATACAAAGTAGACTAAATATAGGAAACATACTGACCATTTGCTTTAATCTTTTCGGTATTTTTTGAAGATTAAAACAAAAAGCAGTTATTTATTACTATACTTTTCAAGAAAGTAATACAACAGGTTTAGTCTAACACTTTTTTTATGCTTAAAGCACTTACAGTTTATTCAAAAATCGACTTTATTTAACAAATTGTTACAAAGTAAGCCTTTTGGGTTATTAAATGCCTTTTTACTTATTTTGTCAATCAATTAGCGCTATTGTAATTTAAGTGTAGCCTTAAAATTATACAAAACGCATCGATAAATCGATTGATTGTAAATTTTTTGTAAGTGCTCCACTGGATATAAAGTCGACACCTGCCTGCGAGTAAGTTCTAAGCGTTTCTAGCGTCATATTGCCAGAAACCTCTAATTTAGCGCGCTTATTAGTAGTGACCACAGCTTGCTGAATTTGTTCAACGCTAAAATTGTCGAGCATGATTATATCGGCGCCTGCATTAATGGCTTGCTCAAGTTCACTTAACGATTCAACCTCTACTTCTACGGGTTTTGTAGGGTGGTTTTGCTTGGCTTGTGCGACTGCTTTATCAATTCCGCCACACGCTGCTATATGGTTTTCTTTAATTAAAAACGCATCAAATAAGCCTATACGGTGATTTGCACCGCCGCCGCATTTTACAGCGTATTTTTGCAGTAGTCTGAGTCCTGGTATTGTTTTACGGGTATCGAGCAGCTGGGTTGTGGTGCCGCTAAGCTCTTTTACATAATTTGCAGTTGTGGTTGCGGTACCCGAAAGCGTTTGTACAAAGTTAAGCGCGGTACGCTCCGCAGTTAAAATAGCACGGGCAGAGCCCTTAGCTGTAAATAAGGTGCTATTTGCTGGCACAAAGTCGCCATCATTTACTAATACGTTTACTTCAACGCTTGGATCTACTTGTTTAAACACTTCTATAATGATGTCTTTCCCGCAAAAAACGCAGTCTTCGCGGGTAATTACTTTAGCATTTGCGTGCTCGTTTTGTGGAATAAGCTGCGCGGTAATGTCGCCGTCTTGTACTGAGTGATAATTTAGATCTTCATCTAAGGCGAGGGTGACAAGTTGAGTAATAAGCGTGTGCGAAATTGACATATGAAGGCTCATAAGCATTAATAAATTAAAGAAAATTTTACTATGTTTAAATAATGAATAGAAGCGCTTTTAATCATTAGAGCATAGCTGAGAGCTTTAATACCAAAATATAAGCAGCTTATAATTCCCTACCTACCTAGGTGAGGCTTGGTTACTATCATTATTTTTATAAATCCTTTAGCATCAAGGTTATGAATAGTTTGGTATAAATGTAATGGCAATTGATTTAAATGGAGTGTTATTAACGGCGCAACAGCGCGCATGCACGCACTATGATGAGCGCCCAGAACACACAGATATTACCTTGTTGGTCATTCATAATATTTCACTCCCCGCAGGGCAGTTTGGTACCCCCTTTGTGGATGATTTATTTATGGGGTGTATTGATTGCAATGCCCATACAAGTTTTAGTGATTTAAAAGGGCTGCGTGTATCAGCGCATTGCTTTATTAAACGCACTGGTGAGGTGATTCAATACGTGCCATTTAACAAGCGTGCTTGGCATGCCGGCGTATCTGAATATGAAGGACAAACTGCGTGCAATAATTACAGTGTTGGTATTGAGCTTGAAGGTACCGATACAGCTGCTTATACTCGCGCTCAGTACGCCTCGTTATGTAATTTAAGTAAATCTGTAATGCAGCGCTATCCCAAAATTACCTCTTCGCGTATTGTGGGGCACTGCGATATTGCACCCGGTCGCAAAACAGACCCCGGCAGTAGTTTTAACTGGCCATTATTTTTAAATATGCTTGAGCAACCAAGCTGAGAGAGTCACTATCATGATTTTAGTTTCTATTATTTTAGCGTTAATTTTAGAGCGTTTAGGGGCGCGAGCTAACTATTGGCAAATAAGCTATTACGCTAATGGCTATTTAAAACGCTCCAACCGCTTACTTGCCAGTAACGGTTTATTTAGTTCGGCAATGGGTTTTTTAATTTGGCTATTTTTACCTGTAGTAGCTATGGCGTGTATTTACAACTTGTCGGAATTTGTTTTGTGGGAGTTGGCCATTAATATTGCTGTTTTACTTGTTTGCTTTGGCTGTGCAAAGCAACGTGCTTTATATAAAGCGTATTTAAACGCACTTACACGCGATGATGGTACCGCGGCGTCTTTATATGCATTGCAAATGGGGCAAAAACGTACTGAAGATCAAAAAGGCGGTGAAACCTTTGGGCAAACACTTGCTTGGGTAAATTTTAGGTTTTACTGTGCAGTTATTTTTTGGTTTGTTGTTTTAGGTGCGCCGGGTGCTGTTTTATATGCCCTTGTACGTACCTTTGCCGATTTAGTGCGAGATAACCACAAAGTGATATTTGCTAAACATTTTAAGTTAATACATAAATTACTGTTTTGGTTAGATTGGTTACCGGCACGTATAGCGAGTTTTGGTTACTTAGTAATTGGTAACTTTAATAAAGGAACGAGCTGCTGGTTACACTACGCGCTTGATTTTTCAAGCCCTAACCGAAAGGTCGTCACTTATACTGCGCTTGCAGCAGAGCAAGTAGAAAAGCGTTATTACGGTTGCACTTACGAGGCAACGTGTATGATTAAGTTAGTTAAGCGTAATGTACTATTTTATTTAGTTTTAATTGCATTACTTACTTTGTTTGGCGGTTTGTCTTAACACCTTATTTTTTGAAGCCAATTTAAAGGCAAAGCACTTATTTACGCTAAAGTGCTTTGGTTTTGGCTTCCTTGCCTATTTAAAACGTTTTAAACATAGCGATTAAACCTCCCCCTAAAATAGAGTTAAAACTCTAAACTTATCTGGTCAGACCATTTGAATGGCCACCTTACTAGCTTCTCAAAACTAAGCTATATTGTGTATTGTTTGATCTTCGTTAAAAATGCGTTACGCTAATATCCCCGTACAAGTAACCTGTAAATTGACAGCCATATGGGTTTTTGATAACGTATTGCAAATTCTTGGTATGACCAATTTACCTTTTGGGTAAATCTTATAACTTTAAGCTCCAGTTTTAGGGCTTGGTATTTATACAACGCGGACGTTGATTCATGTCTTTAAAGATTAAAGCAGCAAAACTATCTGATGTTATTTTACAGCAACTTGAGAATATGATTCTTGAGGGATCGTTAGCACCAGGAGAAAAGCTGCCTCCAGAGCGTGAACTAGCAAAACAGTTTGAAGTGTCTCGTCCTTCGCTGCGCGAGGCCATTCAAAAGTTAGAAGCAAAAGGGCTAGTTACGCGTCGTCAAGGCGGTGGTACGTTTGTAAAAAATCAGCTGGAAGAAGGGTTAACTGATCCGTTGTTTGAACTGATAAGTAAACACCCTGAGTCACAATTTGATTTGCTCGAATTTCGTCATGCTTTAGAAGGTATTGCTGCTTACTACGCAGCACTGCGAGGTACAAGTAACGATTTTACTAAAGTAAAACAAAGCTTTGATAAAATTGCGCTTTCGCATGATGACCTACAGCAAAAAGCAAAAGCAATTAATGCCTTTCATTTTAGTGTGGCTGAGGCCTCACATAATGTTGTGTTATTGCACTTGGTGAGAGGTATGCAGGCGCTGCTTGAGCAAAACGTATTGCAAAATTTAACGGTTTTATTAGAAAAACCTGATATTAGCAGTCAGTTAGCCGAGCACAGGCGTTTGTTAATGGATGCGGTTATTGACGGCAATCCAGAGCAAGCTCGTTTAGCAAGTAATGCGCATTTAGCGTTTATTGAAGAAGCATTACTTGAAGCGGGCAAAGAATATTCGCGAATTGAACGTAGTTTAAGACGCACAAAACAAAATTAAGCTAATACTCTATTACTTGAACACACTAACTTAAGTATCAGTTGTATTAAATTAACAACATTCGTATTTTAAACATAAGGAAACCTCCATATGTCTGAAGTCAATAAAATTGACGTAGACGCGCTAGAAACACAAGAGTGGTTACAAGCTCTTGAATCAGTTGTGCGCGAAGAAGGTGTTGAACGAGCTCAGTACTTACTTGAGCAAGTATTAGAGCAAGCCCGCTTAGACGGCGTTGATATGCCAACGGGTATTACCACGAACTACGTTAATACTATTCCTGTAGATCAAGAACCTGCTTATCCAGGTGATGTGAACCTTGAACGCCGTATTCGTTCAATTATTCGTTGGAACGCGATTATGATCGTTCTGCGTGCATCTAAAAAAGATCTCGACTTAGGCGGCCATATGGCGTCTTACCAATCGTCAGCAGCATTTTATGAAGTGTGTTTTAACCATTTTTTTAAAGCGCCAAACGAGGTAGACGGTGGTGACTTAGTTTATTACCAAGGTCATATTTCTCCGGGTATTTACGCGCGTGCATTTGTTGAAGGCCGTTTAAGCGCAGCTCAACTAGACAACTTCCGCCAAGAAGTTGATGGTAAAGGTTTACCGTCGTACCCACACCCTAAATTAATGCCTGAATTTTGGCAGTTCCCTACAGTATCAATGGGTTTAGGTCCAATTGCATCTATTTACCAAGCGCGTTTCTTAAAATACCTAGACGGCCGTGGCTTAAAAGACACTAAAAACCAACGTGTATACGCGTTTTTAGGTGATGGTGAAATGGATGAGCCAGAATCACGCGGCGCAATCTCTTTTGCTGCACGTGAAAAGCTAGACAACCTATGTTACTTAATTAACTGTAACTTACAGCGTCTAGATGGCCCAGTAATGGGTAATGGCAAAATTATTCAAGAACTTGAAGGCCTATTTAAAGGCGCAGGTTGGAACGTAATTAAAGTTGTATGGGGAAGCGGTTGGGATATTCTGCTAGCTAAAGATACAACAGGTAAATTACTACAATTGATGAACGAAACAATTGACGGTGATTACCAAACATATAAAGCAAAAGATGGCGCGTACGTTCGTGAGCATTTCTTTGGCCGTTATCCGGAAACAGCAGCCCTTGTTGCAGATATGACGGATGACGAAATTTTTGCGCTTAAGCGTGGTGGTCATGAACCATCAAAACTTTATGCTGCATTTAAAAAGGCCGAGCAAACTAACGACCGTCCTACTGTGATACTTGCCAAAACTGTAAAAGGTTACGGTATGGGTGAAGCAGCTGAAGGTAAAAACATTGCGCACCAAGTGAAAAAAATGGACATGAGCCATGTTGAACACCTACGTGACCGTTTAGGCCTACAAGACTTAGTCTCTGAAGAAGCAATTAAAGACTTACCATACTTGGAGCTTGATGAAAGCTCTGAAGAGTACAAGTACTTACACGCTCGTCGTAAAGACTTAGAAGGTTATACACCAACACGTATAGCTAAGTTTTCTGAAAAATTACAGTTGCCAGAAGTAGCAGCATTTAAGCCACTACTTGAAGAGCAAAAACGTGATATTTCAACCACAATGGGCTTTGTTCGTGCACTTAATATTTTATTGAAAGACAAAGGTATCGGTAAAAACATTGTACCAATTATTGCCGATGAAGCGCGTACCTTTGGTATGGAAGGTTTATTCCGTCAAATTGGTATTTACAACCCACATGGCCAAAACTACACCCCTCAGGATCGTGATATTGTTTCTTATTATAAAGAAGCTACATCAGGGCAAGTACTTCAAGAGGGTATTAATGAGTTAGGTGCAATGTCGTCATGGGTTGCTGCTGCAACATCATACAGCACTAACGATTTACCAATGATCCCATTCTACATTTACTACTCTATGTTCGGTTTCCAACGTGTTGGCGACATGGCATGGATGGCGGGTGACCAACAAGCACGTGGTTTCTTGCTAGGTGCTACGGCTGGTCGTACTACGCTAAATGGTGAAGGTTTACAGCACGAAGATGGTCACAGCCATATTCTTGCAAATACGGTTCCTAACTGTATTTCTTACGACCCGACTTACGCATTTGAAGTTGCCGTAATTGTACAAGATGGTATTCGTCGTATGTACGGTGACGACCAAGAAAATATTTACTACTACCTAACGCTAATGAACGAAAACTACCATCAGCCAGCTATGCCAGAAGGTGCTGAAGAAGGTATTCGTAAAGGTATTTATAAGCTTGAAAGCTACGAAGGTAAAAAAGCCAACGTACAGCTATTAAGCTCAGGTACTATCATGACTGAAGTGCGTAAAGCGGCTGCAATTTTAAGTGATGATTACGGTATTGCATCAGACGTTTACTCTGTAACGTCATTCAATGAGCTTACGCGTGATGGTCAAGATGTTGAGCGCTTCAACATGCTTAACCCTGAAAGCGAGCAAAAAACAGCTTACATCACGAGCGTATTAAACGACTCAGTAACTGTTGCCGCTACCGATTACATGAAAAACTACGCAGAACAAGCGCGTTCATTTATTCCTAGCAGCAACTATAAAGTGTTAGGTACAGATGGTTACGGTCGTTCTGATAGCCGTGAAAACTTACGTCGTCATTTTGAAGTTAACGCAAGCTACGTGGTTGTTGCTACGTTATCTGAACTTGCTAAACGCGGTGAAGTTGAAAAGTCTGTTGTTGTTGACGCGCTTAAGAAATTCGACATCGACACAAATAAACTAAACCCACTGTACGCATAAGAGGTTTGCAATGAGTATTGAAATTAATGTTCCAGATATCGGTGGCGATGACGTAGAAGTAACCGAAATCTTAGTAAGCGTTGGTGACAAAGTAGATGTTGACCAATCTTTACTGACAGTTGAAGGCGACAAAGCCTCAATGGAAGTACCTGCTGCGCAAGCGGGTACCGTAAAAGAAATTAAAGTAAATGTTGGCGATACAGTAACAACGGGCTCTTTAGTATTTATATTTGAAGGCGAAAGCGCAGGTGCTGATTCAGCACCTGAAGCACCCGCTGAATCGGCAGCACCAGCTCGCGCTTCAGGTTCTTCAACTAAAGAAGTAACCGTACCAGACATTGGTGATGACGAAGTTGAAGTAACAGAAATCATGGTTGCTGTTGGCGATACCGTTGAAGAAGAGCAATCTATCTTAAACGTTGAAGGCGACAAAGCGGCTATGGAAGTACCAGCACCGTTTGCTGGTACTGTAAAAGAAATAAAAGTAGCTACTGGCGATACAGTAAAAACAGGTTCATTAGTATTTGTTTTTGAAGTTGCAGGTTCGAGCGCACCAGCATCAGATGCGCCTAAGCAAGAATCTGCGCCAGCAGAGACTGCTCAAAGCGCCGAGCCAAGCACAAAAGAAGTAAACGTACCTGACATTGGCGACGACGAAGTTGAAGTAACTGAAATCATGGTTGCTGTTGGCGATACCGTTGAAGAAGAGCAATCTATCTTAAACGTTGAAGGCGACAAAGCGGCTATGGAAGTACCAGCGCCATTTGCAGGCACAGTTAAAGAAATTAAAGTAGCAGCGGGCGATAAAGTAAAAACCGGTTCACTTATTTTTGTATTTGAAGTTGCAGGCAGTGCACCTGCAAAAGCTTCAGCACCTGCTGAACAAAAGCCAGCGGCGGCACCTGCAAAAACCGAGTCTGCGCCAGCACAGGCTGCACCTGCCGCTAAAGTTAGCAACGAAAGTTTTGAAAACAATAGCGCGTATGCTCATGCATCGCCAGTTGTTCGTCGTTTAGCACGTGAGTTTGGTATTAACTTAGCGAACGTAAAAGGCACGGGTCGTAAAAACCGTGTGGTTAAAGAAGACGTGCAAAACTATGTTAAAAGCTTAGTGAAGCAAGTTGAGTCTGGTCAAGTTTCAGCATCAGCAGGTAATGCTGGTGGCAGTGAGCTTGGCTTAATTCCTTGGCCAAAAGTAGATTTTGCTAAATTTGGTGAAATTGAAGAGAAAAAACTGTCTCGCATCCAAAAGCTATCGGGTAAAAACTTACACCGTAACTGGGTACAAATACCGCATGTTACACAGTTTGACGAAGCAGATATCACAAGCCTTGAAGTATTCCGTAAAGAACAAAACGTTTTAAGCGAGAAGAAAAAGCTTGGCGTTAAAATCACACCACTAGTGTTTGTGATGAAAGCTGCGGCTAAAGTACTTGCTGAGTTCCCAACGTTTAACTCGTCGCTGTCTGAAGATGGCGAAAGCTTGATTCTTAAAAAGTACATTAATATTGGTGTTGCGGTAGATACGCCTAATGGCTTAGTTGTTCCAGTGTTTAAAGACGTGGACAAAAAAGGCATTATTGAGCTATCTCGTGAGCTAATGGAAGTGTCTAAAAAAGCGCGTGAAGGTAAGTTAACGTCATCTGATATGCAAGGCGGTTGTTTTACTATTTCAAGTTTAGGCGGTATTGGTGGTACGGCATTTACGCCAATTGTTAACGCACCAGAGGTTGCTATTTTAGGTGTATCTAAATCTGAAATGAAACCTAAGTGGAACGGTAAAGACTTTGAACCTAAATTAATGGTTCCGTTGTCTATGTCGTACGATCACCGCGTGATTGACGGTGCACTAGCTGCACGCTTTACCGCAACGCTTGCTAGCTACATGAGCGACATACGTCAATTAGTGATGTAATCGCTACAATATGAACAAAATCAAATCCCAGCCAGTTGTTTTTAGCTGGGATTTTTACTATATGCAATGATACAATCTTTGCACTATTTGTGAATTGCTCTGATTTTCTGCCCATGCAGAAACATGGCAGTTAAATTTTAGGGCAGTGTCCCGTTCAAACAATTAAGGTAATAGCATGAGCAACGAATTAAAAACTCAAGTTGTTGTACTAGGCGGTGGTCCTGGTGGTTACTCTGCGGCTTTCCGTGCTGCTGACTTGGGCTTAGAAGTTACATTAGTAGAATCGCGTGAAACATTAGGCGGCGTATGTCTTAATGTTGGTTGTATTCCTTCAAAAGCACTTTTACACGTAGCTAAAGTAATTGATGACGCTGCAGAAATGTCATCTCATGGTGTTACTTTTGGTGCACCGCAAATTGACTTAGACAAAATCCGTTCTTGGAAAGAGTCTGTTGTTGGTCAGCTTACGGGCGGCTTAGACGGCATGGCTAAAATGCGTAAAGTTAAAGTTGTACCAGGCTATGGTAAATTTACTGGTAGCAACACTTTAGCTGTTGAAGGTGCTGACGGTACAACTACTATCACGTTCGACAATGCTATTATTGCCGCAGGTTCAAAACCAGTTAATTTACCTTTTATCCCAGAAGATGACCGTGTAATTGACTCAACTGGCGCATTAGAGCTTAAAGATATTCCTGAAAAACTACTTGTTTTAGGCGGTGGTATCATCGGTCTTGAAATGGGAACTGTTTACCGCGCATTAGGTTCTGCCATTGATGTAGTAGAATTTGCTGATCAATTAGTTCCTGCAGCTGATAAAGATATTATCAAAATTTACCAAAAATACGTAAGCGATAAGTTTAACGTTATGCTTTCAACTAAAGTTGTTGCTGTTGAAGCGAAAGACGATGGCTTATACGTTACATTTGAAGGTAAAAATGCACCAGCTGAGCCAGTACGTTACGACAAAGTACTTGTTGCAGTAGGTCGTACGCCTAACGGTAATTTACTTGATGCTGAAAAAGCAGGCGTAAATGTAGATGAGCGTGGTTTTATTAACGTTGATAAACAGTTACGTACTAATGTAAGCAATATTTTTGCAATTGGTGACTTAGTTGGCCAGCCTATGCTTGCGCATAAAGCGGTTCATGAAGGTCATGTTGCTGCAGAAGTTATCTCTGGTCAGAAGCACTTCTTCGACCCTAAATGTATTCCTTCAATTGCCTACACTGACCCAGAAATTGCATGGGTAGGTGTTACTGAGAAAGAAGCTAAAGAGCAAGGTTTAAGCATTGAAACTGCGGTATTCCCGTGGGCTGCTTCAGGTCGTGCAATTGCATCTTCTCGTACTGAGGGTTCTACTAAGCTTATCTTTGATAAAGAAAGCGGCCGTATAATTGGTGGTGCTATGATTGGTATTAACGCGGGCGAAATGCTTGGCGAAATCGGTTTAGGTATTGAAATGGGTGCAGATGGTGAAGACTTAGCACTTACTATTCATGCTCACCCAACATTGAACGAATCAATTGGCCTTGCAGCTGAAATTTTTGAAGGTTCAATCACTGATTTACCAAACAAAAAAGCAGTTAAAAAGAAAAAGTAAATTTTTTAACTAGTAACGCGTTTTTAAAACCCAAGCTTCGGCTTGGGTTTTTTGTTTTTATAGCTGTTAATCTAAACATAAACAAAACTTGCTTTAATAAAATGCCATTTTATTTTGAGCTGATAGCTGATAGCTGATAGCTGATAGCTGATAGCTGATAGCTGATAGCTGATAGCTGATAGCTGATAGCTGATAGCTGATAGCCGATATCTATTCATCACGTTTTTAGCTACAATATGCGCCGATCAAATTTAAGGTAATTAATCACTGTGACTCACTCTTCCCATAATTCAGTACTGGTATTACGCGCTCAGCAAATTAGTGAATCTCGTCGCGAATTTAATGCCCGTGGCGCTAAGTTAGCACGTTGTGAGCAATGCTTAATTGCAAAGCACTACTGTATTTGTGAAGGCGTAGAGAAAGCGCAGTGCGATGCTGCAGTGTGTTTATTGATGTACCATAACGAAAGTTTTAAACCTTCAAATACGGGGCGTTTAATTGCCGAAATTATACCCGATAACCATGCTTTTAAATGGGATAGAACTAATCCAGATGATGCGCTAATAGCGCTTATTAATGATGAGCAATATCAGCCAATGGTTATTTTTCCTGCTGAGGATGTAGAAGAGGGGCGAGCTATTACGCAAGTAAATATTGAGCCTGATAAAAAACCGCTATTCATATTTTTAGATGGTACATGGCGTGAAGCGAAAAAAATGATTCGTAAAAGCCCATATTTAGATAACTTGCCCGTATTGTCTATTACAGCTGATAAGTTATCAGATTATCGCTTACGAGTTGCGCCTCATGCGCATCAATTAGGCACAGCTGAAGTAGGTATTTTAGTGCTAGCACTCGCGGGTGAAATGGATGCAGCTAAAAAGCTTGAGGATCACTTTATAAAGTTTAGAGATGCGTATCTTATGGGAAAACGAAATAAAGGTAGACCAGAGTCTCTCTAATACCGATTGTAATGAGTATTAAATTTAGGGCAAAGAAAAGCGCGCTCTATCTCTAGGCGCGCTTGCGGAATCTTCTAATTTTCTGCATCCTGCAATTGAACTTAATCAACTCCAATTTTTACTGTTCCATGTTTATTGCTATATTACTTTTTAGTTCTATGCAATATAAGCCAATCCGGGCTTATCTCCTTTATTCCTAAACGTCCTGTTGCGGTAAAACCTATTACCAAATCCTTCATTTGCATGTCCTAGTGCTTCCGTGTTGTTATCAGTCCATTGTGTTGCCTGTTAAGGCCTGTCCTTTATATTCCTTCAACTTCCTGTTAAGCAACACTCCAATGTTGCACTCCTTTATGCATCTTCCTGATGCTGTCCGTTTATTAACACTCCGTTGCGATACTCATCCTGAGCCTGTCCTAACTCCGTGTTATCCTTAATAACCAGTCACTGGTTTGCGAGTAATTAATCCCTGTCCTTTTACTCGTTAAGCGTCATTGCTTAGTTGATGTGTTAATTATAGGTGGATGGTCCAACTAAAGTAGGACAAAAACGCTAAATAGTTTATGTATTATTATTGTTAAATATTATATAGTTACTTAATATCAATGGCTTATGTTTTTTTTGGTAGGTTTTTAATCGGTGTTTTACTTATAAGCTGCCACTTCCGTGAGATATCTCTTACAGGGTATTTCTGTTTTGGACGCTTTTTTAGTATTTATGGGTATTTAGGGTGTGCACTTTTTAACTGTTCACGGTAGAATTATTGATAATAATTACTATTTAGGTGGAATAATGAAGAAAACACTCGCTATCGCTTTAGGATTTATCGTATCGGCGCCAGCCTTTGCAAATGATGTTGTTAATATTTACTCTTTTCGCCAACCTTTTTTAATACAACCTATTTTAGACGATTTTACAAAACAAACCGGTATTAAAACAAATGTTGTGTTTGCTAAAAAAGGCTTAATCGAGCGTGTAAAACGCGAAGGTAAACATAGTAAAGCTGATTTAGTTCTTACTTCTAATTTTAGTGCACTCATTCAATTGGAAGATTTAAACTTAACTCAAACAATTAATAGCACTAATGTAAATGCTAACGTACCTTCTGCTTTTCGAGATGGAGATGGTCAATGGGTTGCGCTTACAAAACGCGTGCGAAATGTATATTCGTCGAAAGATCGTTTGGGCGCATTACCAAAGTTCACTTACGAAGAACTAGCCGATCCAAAGTATAAAGGGCAAATTTGTACTCGTTCAGGTAAACATCCGTATAACCTAGGGTTAGTTGCTTCAATGATTGCGCATCACGGTGAAGCGCAAACTAAAACATGGCTTGAAGGCGTCAAGGCTAATTTAGCACGTAAACCACAAGGCAATGACCGTGCTCAAGTTAAAGCCGTTAAAGAGGGGCTATGTAATCTTGCGTTAGGCAATAGTTACTACTTAGGTAAAATGTTGCAAGACGAAGAACAAAAAACATGGGCTGAGGCGGTACACATTAATTTTCCTAATCAAATTAATCGTGGTTCACATATTAATGTTTCGGGGGCCGTTATTACTAAATATGCTAAAAACCCTGAAAATGCCTTGAAACTCATAGAGTATATGACCGACAATAAAGCGCAAAACATGTATGCATCGCTTAATATGGAATACCCAGTTAAGCCTGGTGTGCAATTATCCAGTTTGGTTGCATCATGGGGCAGCTTTAAAGAAGATAGCTTGCCACTTGATGAGATCAGTAAATATCGTCCGTTAGCGCTTAAGTTAATTGATGAGGTGAAGTTCGATCTTTAATGACTTATAAATTTAAGCTGTCTAAATGGCAGCTATTCGCGTGGTCGACAGGTTTAGTTTTGTCGGCCCCGTTGTTCTTCCTTCTTTTTGAATCGCTACAAGGCAACTCAGAGGTTTTTACTCACCTTTGGGACACTGTGCTTTGGGATTACATTTCTAATACTGTACTACTTATATTGGGTGTGTGTGCACTCAGTAGTGTTATCGCGTTGCCACTTGGTTGGCTAACTGCTTATTGTAACTTTCCCGGTAAAAAACATTTTGAATGGGCGCTCATGCTGCCCCTTGCTATGCCTACTTACATTATTGCCTACGTGTATACTGATTTACTTGATTACGCAGGACCCGTGCAAATAACTCTAAGGGAGTGGTTTGGCTGGCAATCTCCCAGTGACTATTGGTTTTTTGATATACGTACCCTGCCTGGCGCAATAGTCATGATTGCCTTGGTGCTTTACCCATACTTATTTTTAATTTTTAAAACGGCTTTGAGAGAGCAGTCTTTTAAATTGGTACAGGCAAGTCAACTAATGGGACTTTCCCCAACTAAAAGTTTTTTTAAAGTGAGTCTTATATTATCTCGTGGTTCTATTGTTGCCGCCCTTGCGCTTATTAGTATGGAAACAATGGCCGATTTTGCAACAGTAAGTTATTTTGCTGTTAGCACGCTCACAACCGCGGTATACGATACATGGTTTGGTTATTACTCCTTGACTGCTGCTGCAAAAATATCAGGTGTCATGCTGTTACTTCTATTTTTAGCGCTTATGGCAGAGCGCTTTAGTCGTCGTAATCAAGCTGTATTTGAACGCCAATCGGGCTTAAATAGTGAAGCACTTTATATTTTAAAGGGAAAGTCGGCTTGGTTAGCAACGGCATTTTGTGGCACGGTTTTACTTGTATCTTTTGTGATCCCGATTGCAGTATTACTTAATTACGCCATTACCTACTTTGAAAAAGCATGGAGTGCTGAGTTTTTTAATTATGCGTGGCAAAGCCTAAAAGTGGCAGGCGTTGTGAGCGTAATAACAATTGCATTAGGTGTTTTTGTTGTTTTTTATCAGCGTATAGCAACACAGTCTTACCCTCTCGTTCCTGGGCGACTAGCGAGTACGGGCTATGCACTGCCTGGCACCGTATTAGCAATTGCCGTTTTATTACCTCTAACACTGTTAGAAAGTAGTATTAATAATGTATTAGAGCCTTATAATTTAGACATAGGTTTGTTACTAACAGGCAGTGTGTTTACTATTGTGATTGCTTATGTCGTTCGGTTTTATGCCATTGCTCACGGAGCGATAGAGTCGAGCTTTGTGCGTATTAGTCCATCACTTGATATGGCAAGCCAGTCTATGGGTAAAAGCCAAGGCCAAACATTGCGTTTAGTGCACCTACCTTTATTAAGAAGAGGCTTACTGACAGCTGCCTTACTCGTTTTTATTGAATGCATGAAAGAACTTCCTGCTGCGTTATTACTCAGACCATTTAACTTTGAAAGCCTGGCAACGCATGTTTTTCAGTACGTGAGTGATGAGCAGTTAGAGCTGGCTTCTATATCTGCTTTATCTATTGTTATTGTTGGATTTATCCCCTTGTATTTTATTAATCGTTCTATGGAGCAACACACTTAAATGAGTAGTTTAATTTTGCAAGGTGTCAGCTATCACTATAACGGTACAAAGGTGATCGAAAACTTAGACTTAACCGTGGGTAAAGATGAGATTGTATGCTTGCTTGGTGCCAGTGGCTGCGGTAAAACCACCACATTAAAAGCCATTGCAGGCTTAGTTGAGGCCAAGCATGGAAGTGTATTTATAGATGGCAAGCTGGTAAGTGATGAGTCAACATTTATTGCACCAGAGCACCGAAATATAGGTATGATGTTTCAAGATTACGCGTTGTTTCCTCATCTAAGCGTAGCAAATAACATTGCATTTGGGTTAGGTAAAATGAGCCAATCCGAAAAACAACAGCGTGTGGATGAAATGCTTCAGTTAGTGCATTTGTCTGGTTGCGCAGATAGATTTCCTCACCAGCTTTCTGGTGGGCAGCAGCAACGCGTTGCGATTGCCCGTGCGTTGGCTTATAAACCAAGTTTACTACTTCTTGATGAGCCGTTTTCAAATATAGATACCCAAGTTCGTTTTGAATTAATTGCAGATATTCGCCGTATTATTAAGGCGCAACAAGTATCAGCGGTATTTGTTACCCATTCAAAAGAAGAGGCTTTTGCTTTTTCTGATACGCTTGCCATTATGGATCGCGGTAGTATTGCCCAACAAGGCACGCCAGAGCAGCTTTTTGCTGCTCCTAGGTCAAAGGTGGTTGCAGAGTTTCTAGGTCAAGGCATATACTTATCCGCAGAAGCATTAACGGCTACTGAATATAAAACACCTTTTGGCACCGTTGAGTCAGATATGCAAACGAGCTGCTATCCATGTAGTGGTGAGTTATATGTGCGACCTCACCAAATTGAACTTGTGCAAGAGTGTCAAAGTGACAAACTCAGTAAACGGGCTACAATATTAAGTCGTCGCTTTATTGGCTCTGCGTATGTTTATAAAGTTGTTATAGCCGAACAAACGCTTGAAGTTGAAGCGCAATATGGCCAATCATTTGAAATCAATGAGCAGGTTATAATAAAAATAAAACCCCACACAGTGAATTTTTTTGAATCATAATTAATGTCATTCACTGTGTTTATATCTGTAAAACTGAGGAATAACAATGGCGCAAGCGCAATCTGGGATTTGTGCTGAAGCAAACCTGCATGGTTTGCATTTATTTTTTAATGTGTTTGATGGTCAAGACGAATCATTGCGCGCTAAATTAAAACAAGTAAGCGCAATCGAAGAAGAGTTTAATGATCAGTTTTCAGAGTCGATGTTGTCGTGCGTTGTTGCCATTGGCGCCCAATATTGGCCTCATATTCTTCCTGAGTATATTCCTAGTGAGTTGCAAAGCTTTCCTAATATAAATCATCCAGATCACCAAATGAGTGTTCAGCCGTGCGACTTGTTTGTGCAGGTGCGTTCAGACAGAGAAGACGTAAACCACTTATTTGCATTGCAAGTTTTAAAGCTTTTTGCACCTGATGTAGAGCTGGTGGAGCAAATACGTAACTTTCGTTTTTTAGATGGCCGAGATTTTAATGGTTTTATTTATGGTGGTGATATGCCACATGGAAGAAAAAAGCGTTCAACTGCTTTAATTAATAAACCTGGTTGTTTTGAAGATCAGGGAAGTTATATTCATGTTCAGCGCTATAAACACGACTTAACTGTTTGGCAGCACTTATCGCTCAGTGAGCAAGAGCAAATTATGGGCCGTACACGACTTGATAATACGCTTATAACCCCAGCATTAAATACCAGTCATGCCACGCGTAGTGAGTTAAAAGATGAAGAGGGGCAACCCCTTTTGTTGAATCAAAGCATGCCTTATGGCGATGTTTATGAGCAAGGTATGTTATGCATAAGCTGCGCAAGTACTGGTACTGCATTTGAGGCTGTATTAAATAGCCGTTTAGGAGAGGGGGAGTGTTACGATCATTGGCTTGATTTTACTCAAGCCGATATGGGGTCAGCTTTTTTTGCCCCCTCAGTTGGGTTTTTAAAGCAAATTTAAACCGTATCAAACAAAATACGTACACGTTCAAGTGTGACATCTATTTCAGAAATTTTTGCTGGAGCAATAAATATAGTATCGTCTCCGGCAATAGTACCTAATACACCATCGGCCTTTCCTAACGAGTCAAGTAAGCGGGCAATAAGCTGCGCAGCGCCTGGGCTGGTGCGAATAATGATCATCATTTCATTATGCATAATATCAATGACTAACTGGCGTAATGGGCTTTTAGCTGTCGGCACTCCCATTTCAGCGGGTAGGCAGTAAACCATTTCTTGTTTAGCGTTGCGGGTTCGCACAGCACCAAACTTACTTAACATGCGTGACACTTTACTCTGGCTTATATTGTCAAAGCCTTGCTCTTTAAGCGCATCAACTATCTCGCCCTGAGAGCCAAAGTTTTCTTCTTTTAAAAGTGATTTAAACGCTTTTACCAATGCTTCTTGTTTATCTTGAGGTTGCATAGTCTTTATTCATTATTGTTATTTATGCTGTAAATACTACACAAAAATGAATAATTATGCAGCAGTTGTTTAGTCAACTTGACAGTTTGATGCGATAAACCACCAAAGTTTACAACTATGGTCGAAAATATCGCAAAATAGGCCCGATAAATTTGTTTTTAGGCGCTAATTTCATTATCTTAAGGGCCACAAGTATTTCCTACCTCAAATGACGGAGAATTCCAATGAAAGTTGCTGTATTAGGTGCTGCAGGCGGTATCGGTCAAGCATTGTCTTTACTATTAAAAACAGGCTTACCAGCTGGTTCTGAATTATCACTTTACGATGTTGCACCAGTTGTACCAGGTGTTGCTGTTGACCTATCACACATCCCAACTGATGTTAAAGTAGCAGGTTTTGGCGCAGACGATTTAAACAAAGCGCTTGACGGTGCTGATATTGTTTTAATCCCAGCGGGTATGCCACGTAAACCAGGTATGGATCGTGCAGATTTATTTAACGTAAATGCCGGTATCATTAAAACACTAGCTGAAGGCATTGTAGCTAGTTGTCCTAAAGCACTTGTGGGTATCATTACGAACCCAGTAAACGGCACAGTACCGATTGTTGCTGAAGTGTTCAAAAAAGCAGGCACATACGATGCAAGCCGTGTATTTGGTATTACTACGCTTGACGTGATTCGTTCAGAAGCATTTGTTGCTGAACTTAAAGGCGTAGACGTTGCTACAGTTAAAGTACCAGTAATTGGTGGTCACTCTGGCACAACTATTCTTCCTCTACTTTCTCAAGTGGAAGGCGTAACTTTCACTGAAGACGAAGTTGCAGCACTTACTCCACGTATCCAAAATGCAGGTACTGAAGTAGTAAACGCTAAAGCAGGTGGTGGTTCAGCTACATTATCAATGGGTGCTGCTGCAGCACGTTTTTGTATGTCTTTAGTTAAAGGCCTACAAGGTGAAGATGTTGTAGATTACGCATACGTTGCTGTTGAAGATGGGGATGCAGAGTATTTTGCACACCCAGTACGTTTAGGTAAAAACGGCGTTGAAGAAATTCTTTCTTACGGCGAGCTAAGCGCGTTTGAAGAAAAAGCGAAGAACGATATGCTTGAAACACTGAAAAAAGACATCAAAGAAGGTGTTGATTTCATGGCGTAATAGCCAGAATGAGCATTAAAAAAGCCTGCATTTGCAGGCTTTTTTGTTGCTCGAATGTTATTTACTCTTAATGTTGAATAAGAGGCTCGTTAAGGCTAGTGATCACGGTCAACGGCTATACGGGCTAAGCTTACCAATGCGTGCTTGTATTCAGATTCTGGTAGAAAATCTAAGCAAGCAATTGCTTTATCGGCTTCAAGCTCTGCTTTTTGCATTGTAAACTCAAGCGCATTGGTTTGTTTTAACGTAGATAAAATCTCTTCTAAATGTTCCATACCATTACTGTGCTCAATGGCATCACGAATTAACTGTGTTTGATGCGCATTACCGTGTTGCATTGCATATATAAGTGGTAGGGTAGGCTTACCTTCGGCTAGATCATCGCCTATATTTTTACCTAGCTGGTCTGCATCGGCGTTATAATCAAGCACATCGTCAACAAGTTGAAATGCCGTACCTAAGTGCATACCGTATAAGTTTAATGCATTGAGCGTGGCTTCATCATTGTTGGTAATAATAGCAGCAAGCCCGGTAGCAGCTTCAAACAGCTTAGCCGTTTTGGAGTAAATAACTTGCATGTAGCTGGCTTCGGTTGTGTCTGGATCGTTGCAATTCATAAGTTGCAGCACTTCACCTTCAGCAATGATATTGGTAGCATCGGCGAGTATTTGCATAATTTGCATTTTGCCTAAACCAACCATTAACTGGAATGAGCGCGTGTATATAAAGTCGCCAACTAATACGCTAGCAGCATTACCAAATTCAGCGTTAGCGGTCGGGGTGCCTCGGCGTAAGTTTGACTCATCAACAACGTCGTCGTGTAATAAGGTCGCGGTGTGAATAAACTCAACAATGGTCGCAAGTGTAATGTGGTCTTTACCAGTATATCCTAGCGCTTTGGCAGCTAAAATAGCCAACATAGGGCGAACGCGTTTGCCGCCGCTATTAACTATGTATAAACCAAGTTGGTTTACTAACGCCACCTCTGAGCGCATTTGCGCATGTATAAGTTGATTGACGTCATTCATATCGCTTTCTATTAACGCCTGGATAGCTTTTATATCCATTGATCTCCGAGCCAATTTTTATGTGTGAACGGCGCAGATTGTACAACAAAAAACGCACTAGCTCGATATTTTGTGACGATTGATTTAAAAAACCTACCTAAAGTGCTTAATAAGTGCTTAATTCAATCACAAATGTGTTTAATTATTAGACGATGAAAGGTGGTTTTTGAGTTTGAATAATGGTCGACGCAGGTTGCAATTTTATTAGTAGGGTTATTTTTGCAAAGAGTTAAAAAGCGCTTGGCAAAAGGCTTAATTAATATAAAATAGAGAAAATATTGAATTGCTCTCAAAGCAGCTACTTTTTATTCATTTTAATTACAAAATAGGCTTGCTAGTTATTTCGCGTTAGCGTAAACTTCGCGCCCTATCGAAGAATATTTTAGTTGCGCCGATTTGAGGGTGCACAGACGGAGTTAATTATGTACGCGGTTTTCCAAAGTGGTGGTAAACAGCATCGTGTGACTGAAGGTCAAACGATTCGTCTTGAAAAATTAGACGTTGAAACTGGTGCGGCAGTTGAATTTGATTCAGTGCTTTTAGTTGCTGATGGTGAGAAGATCGAGATCGGTGTACCGTTCGTAAACGGTGGTAAGATAACAGCTGAGGTTGTTTCACATGGTCGCGGTGAGAAAATTAAGGTTGTTAAATTTAGACGCCGTAAGCATTCTCGTAAGCAAATGGGCCACCGTCAATGGTTCACTGAAGTTAAAATCACTGGCATTAGCGCTTAATTAGAGGTACTTAGAAATGGCACATAAAAAAGCAGCTGGTAGTACTCGTAACGGTCGCGATTCAGAAAGCAAACGCCTAGGTGTTAAGCGTTTTGGTGGCGAATCAGTTCTAGCGGGTAGCATCATTGTTCGTCAGCGTGGAACACGTTTCCACCCTGGTACAAACGTAGGTATCGGTAAAGACCACACTATTTTTGCAAAAGCAGATGGTAAAGTTCAATTTGAACAAAAAGGTCCTTTAAACCGTAAATACGTAACTATCGTAACTGAGTAATCAGTAAGGTAGTTAAAAAACCCCGCCTTTGCGGGGTTTTTTGTTTTGAGACAAAAATATATACCAAAGCCAAGCCTGCAATCGGCTTGGCTTCGGTATATAATGTATAAATTAGCAAGCCAATCCCTAAAGTGAGTAATCATGAAGTTTGTAGATGAAGTAGAAATTCGCGCAGAGGCCGGAGACGGCGGAAGCGGTATCGTGTCTTTCCGACGTGAAAAATATGTCCCAGATGGTGGGCCTGACGGCGGTGACGGTGGAGACGGTGGTAGTGTTTATCTACAAGCTGATGAAAACTTAAATACCCTTATTGACTATCAGTTTGAGCGTTTTCACAGAGCTGAGCGCGGCACAAACGGACGTAGCCGAAACTGTACAGGTAAAAAAGCAGACGATTTGTTTGTAATGGTTCCTGTAGGTACGCGTATAACCGATGTTGATACGCAAGAAGGGCTTGGTGATTTGACCCAACATGGTCAACGAATTTTGGTTGCAAAAGGTGGTTTCCACGGCTTGGGGAATGCACGTTTTAAATCAAGTACTAACCGAGCGCCTCGTCAAAAAACACTAGGTACACCCGGTGAAGTACGTAACTTAAAATTAGAGTTACTATTGCTAGCTGACGTAGGTTTACTAGGTTTGCCAAATGCTGGTAAATCGACCTTTATTCGCAGTGTGTCAGCAGCAAGACCAAAAGTAGCTGACTACCCATTTACAACGCTTATTCCTAATTTAGGTGTAGTGCGTCCGGAAGCTAACAAGTCATTTGTAATAGCTGATATACCTGGGTTGATTGAAGGTGCGTCTGATGGTGCCGGTTTAGGTATCCGCTTCTTAAAGCATTTAGAGCGCTGTCGTGTGTTATTGCACATCATTGATGTAATGCCTGTTGATGGATCAAACCCAGTCGATAATGCGTTTGCAATTATAAACGAACTGCATCAATACAGTCCTAAGCTTGCAGAAAAGCCTCGTTGGTTAGTGTTTAATAAAATAGATTTGTTACCTGAAGATGAAGCACAAGCGCTATGCGATGCGATTGCACAAGAGCTAGGTGAGTCTGAAAATATTTATCAAATCTCAGCTATTAACAAGCTGCATACTCAACCGCTTATACACGATATTATGACATTGCTTGATAGCATGCCTAAAGAGAAGTTTGAGCAAGTTGAAGATGAAGAAATAGAATTTAAGTGGGATACCTACCATCAAAAAGCCACTAAGGGCGATGATGATGATTGGGATGACTGGGATGAAGATGATTACGATGTAGAAGTAGTCTACGAACGTTAATTTTCATTAAATATAAAAAGGAGCATAGGCTCCTTTTTTGTTTTTTAATAGTAAAGTATTAGGTATTTAATGTGATTATTTCAATGATTGCCGCCATGGCAAATAACCGTGTTATTGGTCTTGATAATAAAATGCCATGGCATTTACCTGCAGATCTTCAACATTTTAAAGCCGTTACTACAGGTAAGCCTGTGATCATGGGTCGTAAAACTTTTGAGTCTATTGGCTGTCCTTTACCTGGTAGACGCAATATTATTATTACGCGCAACACTGAATATAAGGCCGAGGGTATTGAAACTGTAACAAGCCCAGAGGCCGCGCTGAGCTTGGTTTGTGGTGTTGAAGAAGTGATGATTATAGGCGGTGGAAATGTTTATCAGCAATTTTTAACACAAGCTGAGCGCTTATATTTAACCTTTATTGATCTTGATGTAGAAGGTGATACACAGTTCCCTGATTATCAAGCTGTTGCAAATTGGGAAGTGAAAGAAGAGCAAGTAAAACAGCCTGACGAAAAAAATAAACATAGTTATAAATTCGTAACTTTGTATAAATACTGCTAACATTATTGCGAAAGGTTAACTAGGTTGGTACAATATTAACCAGTTAACGTAGGAATAAAGTACCAAACAAGGGTCAACAATGTTTAAATTATCAAAGTTAGTTGTTATTTCTGCTATTGCTGCAGGTTCACTTTCGTACACAGCTCCAGCAAAGGCTAATGATCAACTAGCGCTATCTATTTGCGAGTATATCGCAGCAGATGATAAAAACCGTTTACGTAGCAAGTTAAAAAGCTCTCGTGTAAAAATTCGTAACATATATGATTCTATTCAATGTAACGGTAATAACTTATTGCGTCATGCTGTTGCCAGCAATGCAGTAGATGCAGGTGAGTATATTGTTAAAAACTTATCTAAAAGTTCATTGTCAGACGGTGCCGACATAGCCTGGGCTGAAGGAAATCACGCAGGTTCTGCGCTTATTCCTGTAATTAAAGACCGTGCTGGTTTGTAATTATTAGTAATTTAAAAAAAGCCGCGATTATCGCGGCTTTTTTGTTGCTGGAAAAATAATTGACTATTTAGAGGCCGATATTACTGAGTAATATCGGCCTCTATCTGTCTGAGTACTCTGATCAGCTTTTATCATGTTTATTTATGAATGTCTCAGTTCACTCACTTATAAATGCTTCACCTTCAATCATCCATTTAGCTGCAGGCTGACCTTTTAGGTAATGATCGAAGTACTGCATCATACGGACTGAAAAATCGACCTGATTTGGGAATTTTTTAAGGTGATGCGGTTCACCTTCATACTGTAAAAAAGTGGCATCTTTGCCTGCACGACGAAGTGCTAAATAATACTGTACGCCTTCGTGCCAAGGCACCGCATCATCTTTGTCTCCAAACATGATTAAAATTGGCGTATTGACTTTGTCAGCAAAAAATACGGGTGAGTTTTCAATATATAACTCTGGTGCCTCAAATAAGTTTTTACCTATGCGGCTTTGTCCTGTTTCGTATTGAAACTGGCGAGCAAGGCCTGACTTTAAGCGTATACCACTGTATGCGCTGGTCATGTTAGATACCGGCGCGCCTGATACAACCGCGTTAAACATATCTGTTTGGGTGATAATAAATGCACTTTGGTACCCAGCCCATGAGTGACCTTGCAAACCAATTTTGTTTGGATCGGCAATACCAAGATCTATTAACTTTTGGGTAGCGTTGATCATGGTTTGCGTTGACGATTTGCCCGGGTGACCTATTTCAAAACGAATATCAGGTAAAAAGATGGCGTAGCCATTTGATGTAAACATTGGGAAATTAGGGCGATGATTTAACTCCATTTTAGGAAAATCAAACATACGCTGGCTCATGTAACGATAAAAATAAACGACAACAGGTACTTTATCGCCTTTCTTGTAACCGTCAGGTTTTATTAAAACACCTTGTAAGTCTTCACCATCAAAGCCTTTGTAGCTAATCAGTTCAGGTTTTTCACCCCAAGCAAAATTTGCGGTTTGAGGGTTCAAATCAGTTACTTTTTGTGTGGTTAAAAAGCTTAAGTCGGTTTGATAGAAATCTGGGAACTGATGATAACTCTGTTCAGTAAATAGGTATTTATCTGCTTTCTTGGCTTTTTTAACAATATCAAAACGTTTATCACCACTGAGTACTTCAGTAATGGTCGTATTTTCTAAATCAAGCTTTGCAATCCCTCTTTGCTTTGTTTGAAGGTCAACAGCAGTAACTAGCAGTGTTTCATCTTGTTTAAAGCCTACCTGGTTTCTATCAAGCTTAATGACGCGATACTGTGTATCAGTCTGCTTTCCATTTGTTAAGCGTTTAGCTTGATTGGTGTTTACATTAAACGCCCAAATATCATATTTGCTATAAGCAAGTACTTGGCTGCTATCGCTCATCCAGCCTGCAAAACCATAGCCTGGTTGATCTGATGGGTAATCGTGTTTGTCGTCGGCAAAGGTTGCTTTGATGGCTTGTGTAACCGGAGTAACCTTATTGTTAGCTAATTCTTTTAGCTGTATTTGGTTGTCAGCAAAGTAAGCCGCAAATAAGCCATTAGGAGAAAGAGAAGGCCTAAAAGGGCTGTTAGTCACAATAGGAGTTTGCTTGCCTGTATTAATGTTTACAGCGTAGTAATCTGCAAAAAAGCCGCCATACATTATTTTTTCTAAATAGGGAGAATTTGACGAGCCCAGCAAGGAAGTATCGCGTTCTGTATTAAGAGCAACACTAGGCATTGCAGGGGTACTCAGTTGAACCACTTTTTGTGAATTTACATGATATACGGCTTCGTAGTGACGGTGCTTATTAACCGCGTTCCATTGCTGTTTTTCTCGTGGTTTTATTTCTGGGTCTTTATTATGCCAAACATCCAAGCCTTTTTGATCGCGAATAGTGGCAATGTCATAGAGTGAGGTTTCATCTACGAATTCTTTGGCTTTTACTTTCGCTGCAAGTTTTGGTCGGTTTTCAAAGTATAAGCGTTCGCCGTTTTCTGACCAGCTTAGTTTTGCGGTTTTGCCTATAGTCCACTCTTTGTTTGTAGATTCAATAGTTAAAAGTGTTTCGTTTTTCCATAATTGTAGTGAGTGGTTTCGACGGCGGGTATCTTCGTTTACATAATTACCCAATGTAAATGCTACGGTTGCTTCGATTGGGTGCCATGCTATTTTATTAGCAATAACACCGGGTTCATCAATTAGCACTTCACTTTTAAAAGATGTTAGTGTGATTAGCTTTATTTGGTTGTCGTTACCATCAGGGTAACTTTGGCTTAGTAAAAGCTGATCATTGGTAGCACTTATACTGTAACTAAAAACGTTATCAATAGTTTCACTTTGTTGGTTTTTTAAATTAACAATAACGAGCGAGTAAACCTTGTCTTTTTTGTCAGGTGAAATGGCGCTGCTGTCTTCCTCTTTACTCTCATTTTTGGTATTTTTTTCTACATTATCAGTTCTATCTGCTTTTTTATCTAAGCGATACGCAAGCCATACCCCGTCGTTTGATAATACGTAGTCTTCTACATTCTCAAAACTTTTTTGCTCCCCTGTTTCAGTATTCACTAGCACTAAGTTATTTTTAAGCGTGTTTTTTTTCTTGGTGGTTTCTTTTTCGAGTAATGTGGGTACTTGTGTAAATGCAGTCCAGTTGGCTGCTTTGTTTATAAACGGCTTGGTGCCGCGGTCCACTTCGCTGATTAAACTATTTGAGGTTAAAGAGTAAACCTGACCTGCAGCATTGCCGCGGTATGGCGTGGCACTTAAAGATAAAATACGTCCATCTTCAGATAGTTGTGTGCCTTTGGCTGATTTAAAGTTAAATACATCTGTGAATTCTAATGCCTCTTTTGCATTAGGCGCGGTGCTGACTAAGCCAGTAATAAGTGCGCTACTTAGTAGGGTGAGCTTTGTTTTCATTATTGAATCTCGTTTTTTAACATTATTTTATTGTAACGAGTTTGACTAATATTTCGACCAGATAGGATAGAAGGCAGGTAGTGGCGATAAGTAACAGGTATAAACGATAAAACGACCATTTGGTCGTTTTATTAAAAAAATAATTCAGTGGGTATGATTATGTTAGAGCCAAATTTTTTGCAATTCAGGCCATTGTTTTTCAAATTGGACGCTTGGCTTAGTTTTAAAGTCACTGCGCACAAATTGATTCATTTTTCCTTCAACATAGGCAAGTAAAAAGTTAGCCAGTGTAAGCTCATCGCTTTGGAAGTTTTTACCTTCACGGAGCTTACGTTCTCTGAGTACTTGTTTAAGTTGGGTCTCTAATTTCTCAAAAAAGCTTTGAACGCGTTCACGTAAGCGCTCTTGTTCACCTTGCAGCGCATCACCGGTTAAAATGCGAGTAATACCAGGGTTTTTTTCGGCAAATGTTAAAAGTAAAAGTAAAATATTATAAACACGGGTTTGGCTTTCTTTTTCGTTTTCTAAAATAAGGTTAATGCGCGATAAAAGAGTGTCTTCAATAAACTCGATTAAGCCTTCAAACATGCGCGCTTTGCTAGGGAAATGACGATACAGAGCCGCTTCAGATACACCAACCTCAGCAGCTAGTTTAGCTGTGGTGATTCGTTGACCAGGGCTTGTTTCTAACATTTGTGCGAGTGCTTGCAGTATTTGCTCTTTGCGATTACTTCTTTTTGTCGCAGGCATGAACATTCCTTTTTTATTAGTTATTCTTGGCTGGGGTTAATCATTTTTTGTTCAAATGAAAAGCATATGTTAATGTTTTATTCAGTTTGTTTCCAGCCTTTTATAGATGTTTAGCCAGCTGTTCGATCACTTTTAAAGCAATTGTACTTTTACTGCTAACGGGCAATTCTAACTGTTTATTTTGCCAATACAGAGTCAACGCGTTTTGATCAGAATTAAACCCTAAACCACTTTGCGATACATCGTTTGCGCATATCATATCTAGGTTTTTATTAACTAATTTACCTTTAGCATAACTCTCAACGTTTTGCGTTTCAGCGGCAAAACCCACAGTGTAAGGGCGGTTTTTTTCTATATTAGCAACCGCTGCAATTACATCTGGGTTTTTAACTAACGTTAGTGTTAGCTCGTCGCCTTGCTTTTTCATTTTTTGAGTTGCTACTTCGCCAGCTCTGTAATCGGCAACAGCTGCGCAGCCAATAAACGCATCCGACTGCGGTGCATATACTAGTGCTTCATTTAATAGTTGCTCTGCGCTTTCTATATTTATTAGGTTTGCACCAATAGGTGCTTTAATAGTTACAGGGCCAGAAATTAAATTAACGTTAGCACCGAGTAACAACGCGGCTTCTGCAAGTGCGTAACCCATTTTTCCAGAGCTATGGTTTGATATAAACCTAACAGGGTCAAGCGGCTCACGGGTTGGGCCTGCAGTGATAGTAATTGTTTTACCAGCTAAAATTTGAGGAGGTTGCTTTTCAAGACATAACGCTACAAGCTCATGTGGTTCAAGCATACGTCCTGAGCCAACATCACCACACGCTTGCTCTCCTTTACCCGGGCCCCAAATAAGTACGTTACGCGCTTTCAAGGTGGCTAGGTTTGCTTGCGTTGCAGCATGTGCATACATTTGCTGGTTCATAGCTGGGGCTACTGCAACTTTTGCTGGGGTCGCAAGCAGTAAAGTCGTCAGTAAGTCGTCTGCAATGCCGGTCGCCATTTTTGCAATGATATTACATGTTGCAGGAGCGACTAAAATAAGATCAGCCCACTTGGCAAACTCAATGTGTCCCATCGCGGCTTCAGCGGCAGGGTCGAGCAATGAATCCGATACTATCTCGCCGCTAACGGCTTGCATTGTGAGTGGCGTAATAAAATGCTTAGCTGACTCAGTCATGACAACTTTTACTTCACAACCATGCTCTTTTAATCGTCTTACGAGCTCAGCGCATTTATAGGCTGCAATTCCACCGCTAATACCCAGTACAATTTTTTTGTTTGTTAACGTCATCATGGTTGTCTGTCAATCTTATTAAATATGGCGCCTAAAATAACAAATCTTTACTCGTTCAGCTAAGTTTTTAATTTAAAATTACAAGCTAAATTTTTATTTTGCATTACATTTATAAGACACATGAGTTATTCAAGGATGAAAAAATGCAACTAACTTCACTGCCCAATGCTCAACGCCCACGTGAAAAGCTTATCGAAAAAGGCGCTAAAGCGCTAAGTGATGCAGAGCTCCTTGCCATATTTTTACGTACCGGGTTGCCGGGGATGAACGTAATAGAGTTGGCTCAGCACTTACTGAACGAAAATAAAACATTACATAACTTGTTTAATGCCAGCATGGACGAATTTTGTTCGCAAAAAGGATTGGGAACGGCGAAGTATGTTCAATTACAAGCGGTACTTGAATTAAGTCAGCGTTATATGCAGGAGCGCTGCCAACGAGATGCCGTGTTTAACTCCCCTAATTCAGTATACGATTACCTAACCATTCAAATGCGGGGTCTACAGCAAGAGGTATTTATGGTGCTTTATCTTGATAGTCAAAACCGCTTAGTAAAAGATGAGATTCTTTTTTACGGCACAATAAATGCCGCAAGTGTGTATCCGCGGGAGGTTGTTAAAGCAGCACTTAAAAATAATGCAGCGGCTGTTATCTTTGCTCATAACCATCCAAGTGGGATTGCTGAACCAAGCCAAGCAGATAAGCTTATTACCAATAAATTGCAGCAAGCACTGCAATTAGTAGACATAAATGTGCTTGACCATATCATTGTGGGAGGTGAAACGTGTGTTTCGTTTGCCGAGCGTGGCCTTATTTAACTCTCTTTGATATAGAAATGTGCTAAAAATGAGCGGTTTAATACATTTTAGCAAATTAGTTTAATTTAAATGCAGTTTTTACTTTCCCTAAGGGCATTCGATCTTTATAATTGGCCGCTATCAAATTTACATATGAGCTGGTTGGATAGATCAGTATTTGATCTTTGCCTGTAAAAGCTGTATAAAGAGCGCCCTTCGATTTATCTAGGGCAGAAATACACGGCCTTAGATTAAATTAAGCTCGAGCGAAGTTATTGGAGATATATAGACATGTCTAAAGTATGTCAAGTTACAGGTAAGCGTCCAGCGGTTGGTAACCACCGTTCACACGCGAGAAACGCGACTAGACGTCGTTTCCTACCTAACCTACAAACACACCGTTTTTGGGTTGAAAGTGAAAAACGTTTTGTAACATTACGCACTACTACTAAAGGTATGCGTATTATCGATAAAAAAGGCATCGACGCGGTTCTTACAGAAATCCGTGCTCGCGGCGAAAAAGTTTAAGGAACTGAATCATGCGCGATAAAATCCGTTTAGTTTCAACTGCCGGTACTGGTTTTTTCTACACTACTGACAAAAACAAACGTAACATGCCTGAAAAGATGGAAATCAAAAAGTTCGATCCTAAGGCTCGTAAACACGTGATTTTCAAAGAAGCTAAAATCAAGTAATTTTAGTTTTTTAGAATTTAAAAACCCAGCTTAGGCTGGGTTTTTTGTTTTCTGGTGATAAGTTAGTAATATATTTGAACTAATACGTATGTTCATTAGCAACTATACCCAACCAGTTTTAAGGAATAAAACCGATATTGTTCGTTTAATCTTTTTATAAAACAGGTATATAACGAAGCTTCCTCTAGTGATTGACGAGGCTTAGTTGTCTAAAAATAGCTCGTTAGTATTAAGCCTCATTAAACTAAAAAATTATCTTATTCACAAAAAAAGGCCAAACAGTCAGTTTGGCCTTTGCTATCCCAAAGATTATGAAATTACTATTATGGTTGGTATTGTCCGCTAATAGTTAAACCAGAGAAAGTTCTGTAAGCATTTACACTTAAATGCCATGTACCGGCTTGTGGATTATTAAAGGTACATGTTTCAGCATTACCATTTTTATATGGACGACAATCGTAGCTAGACGATGTTGGCTGACTACCAAACTTCACAAATAAATCAGCATCACCTGTACCACCAGAAGTAGTTACAGTAAATGTAGACATACCAGCAGGCACATCTAGTGTGTAGTGTTTCCACTGACCAGCACTGGCACTTACGTCACTAACAGTACCGCCACCTGCTTCAGGTGTGCCTGAACCGCCACCAGAAGATGCACCTGTGATATTACCTACCAAACTAACACCAGAGTAGGCAGAGTAACCACGAAGCATTACATGGTATGTACCTGCCGTTGGATTATCGATAGAACATTCTTCGCTGTTGCCGCCTTTGTACGGACGACAGTCGTAGCTTGATGTAGTTGGTTGGCTGCCAGCACGAACGTATAGATCGGCATCACCTGTACCACCGCTCATTGTAAACGTCACATTGGTTGCTCCGCTTGGTACGGTCATGGTGTAAAAATCTTGTGCGTTAGCACCACCGCTTAAGCCGGTTTTAGCTTCGCCATCAACAAGTTCACTATCACCTGTTGTGGGTGGTGTTGTACCGCCACTTGCTGCGGCAACAGCAGCTGCAGCATCAACAATACCTGTACCACAGTTGTTACATGTTGCAGGGAATGAGCGAGTAGACGATTTTAAAATACTCTCAATTTCATCAGGCGTAGCATTTGGTTTTGCTTGCTTGATAAGTGCAGCTACACCCGCTACGTGCGGAGCGGCCATAGATGTACCTTGAGAGAATGAATAGCTATCGGTTGATGGAGAAGACGATCCTGAGTTATACGTAGACAGAACACCTTCAGAATCGTTAGCAAAGCTTTGTGCACCACCGGGTGCAGCAACATCAATGTTACTACCGTAGTTTGAGTAATAAGCACGGCCACCATTTCGACCAACTGATGCTACATTAACAACACCGTTACAGTTACCTGGGTTGTAGTTTGCTGAGTTATCGTTATCGTTACCTGCTGCAATAACTACAACAGCGCCATTGTTGCGAGCTGTATTGATTGCATTTTGTGTTGTAGAACTACAAGAGCCACTTCCGCCTAAGCTCATGTTAATAACATCTGCTGGGTTAGGGTTTCCAGGGATGCCCGATACGTTACCGCCAGATGCCCAAATAATGCCGTCGGCAATATCAGACGTTAAACCACCACATTTACCAAGTACACGCACTGGAACTACTTTTGCGTCATAAGCAACACCGGCAACGCCTTCACCATTATTTGTAACGGCTGCAACAGTACCCGCAACGTGCGTACCATGCCAGCTAGACCCTTGCGCACCATTATTACCACATTCGCCGGCTGCTACTGCATCGCCCGGATCACGTGCATCGCTATCACGGCCGCCACCATCGTTAGCAACTGATAGGTTAGAAATCATATCGTAACCTGGCAAAATATTAGCGTTTAAATCGGCATGAGGGCGGTAACCTGTATCAAGAACAGCCACTACTACACCACTACCTGTTGCGGTGTCCCAAGCTGTTGGTAAGTTTAGACCGCCAGCTTGCTCATAGTAGTGCCACTGGTCGCCATAGCGCGGATCGTTAGGTGTCGCAAAAGGTTTTAACATTTGGTCAACTTCAATGTACTCAACGTTGCCTGAATCAACCATTTCTTGCATAAACTCTTGTGCTTCTGCTGCGCTAAGTTTTTTATCTGCTCGCATAACATGGTGGTTATTTAGTGCCATTGCGCGAATGTACTTTGCTTTAACTTTTCCTTTTTTAGAGGCAAAGTTTTTAACAAAGTTTTTTGCACGTGCTTTCATGTTTACAGGGCTTTCATCTGCAGTAGAGTAACTCAGTGCATCAACGTTGTTATTTTTATATTTAATGATGAATTGCGTTTCAAAGCCACTTTGATTTTGAAGTTTAGCTGTTGTATCAGCCACTGAAGGGCCAATTGGTTGTGCCGGATTGGCCATGCTTGATGCAGTAGCAAAAAGCGTACTAATGGTAAGTGCTATTGCACACTTATTAAATGTTTTACTTGTTGTCATAATTTTCCCTAGATTTTTTTATTAGTTATATCGTGATGAATTGTCACAATGCAGGTACAAAGGTAAATTATGTGTTAATAAAGTTAAAATACTAAATCATTATGTCCCTATTTCATTTAGTTATAACGAGTGTTTTAAAGGGGTTTGTCATTGTTTTGTATTTGTCATATAAAATAAAAATGATATAAAGGTACTGCTTTTTAATTTGTATTTTTAATACTTTTAAAAAGTAGAAAATATATTTGTTGTGTTATTTGTAATAATGAATTCTGTACATTGCTGGCGATTAAATTTTGCTATAATCGAGCAAATTGTTAAGTGAGATAAATAGATGACCCAGGTAGATGTAATTGTAATTGGCGCGGGAGCGGCTGGATTAATGTGTGCGGCGCAAGCTGGATACCGAGGCCGACGTGTTACAGTGCTAGACATGGGTAAAAAGCCGGGTCGTAAAATTTTAATTAGTGGTGGCGGGCGCTGTAATTTTACAAACGAAAACGCCGCACCAGAAAACTATTTATGCGGTAATCCACATTTTGTTAAATCATGTTTGAGCCGTTATACGCAACATGACTTTATCGAGCTGGTGGACCGCCACGGTTTGGCATACCATCATAAGACGTTAGGCCAGCTATTTTGCGATAACAGTGCGCAAGATATTGTTAATATACTTTTAACAGAATGCGAGTGGGCGGGTGTAAACATAGCCTTGCGCAGTGAAGTGATTAGTGTTCAAAAAACAGAGTCGGGTTATAGCGTTACCACAGAGCAAGAGACTTTGCATTGTGAGTCGTTAGTGGTTGCGTCGGGCGGGCTTACTATGCCCAAGCTTGGTGCTACACCTATTGGTTATAAAATTGCTGAGCAGTTTGGTTTAAACGTACTACCTACTATGGCCGCGCTTGTACCATTTACCCTTCACCAACACGACAAAGAGCGCTTTGAAGGGTTATCAGGCGTTAGCATACCGTGCGAAGTAACAAGTGAAGACGGCACCACATTTAAAGAAAATATATTATTTACGCACCGTGGTTTATCTGGCCCCGCTATATTACAAATAAGTTCATTTTGGCGTGCAGGGCAGGCTGTTACTATTAACCTACTTCCTGAGCTAGATTTAAAACAGCGGCTTGCAGACTGGCGAGAAACGCAACCTCAAAAATCACTAAAAAATAGCCTAACGACAATATTGCCAAAACGGTTCATTGAAATACTACATGAAAGCAATGCAATACCTGATTGCAATATTAATCAGCTTACCCATAGTCAAATTGAAGACCTTGCTAACTACATTCATGCGTGGCAAATAAAACCCAACGGAACCGAAGGTTATAGAACTGCAGAAGTAACCCTGGGTGGTGTAAATACTGACGAACTAAGCTCTAAAACGTTTGAAGCCAAAAAATCACAAGGCTTGTACTTTATAGGGGAAGTAACGGATGTAACCGGTTGGCTTGGAGGGTATAACTTTCAGTACGCTTGGAGCTGTGGATTTGCAGCCGGGCAATACGCGTAGTTATTTTATCCATTGTTAAATAGAGCACACTCATATTACACTTAAAACTTATGTGGCTAATATGAGTGTTCTAATGCTGAAGCATGTTTTAATTGTTTTTTTACTTTTATATGTAAGCATGGGTGCAAAAGCCTCTGAAAACTTAAGTGATCATGAAGTGTTTTGTATGAAAACAGACCAAGATTGCTTAACCTACATTCAATCTCGCCTTTTAAATACACAAAAGAACTCCTCTAATTGGTATAAATTGAAAACTTACGAGTTTGACTATTATTTTGATTATCAAAAATTCGATAATCTTCATAGCGCATTAAGCCCCTTTGTTGACCAAGAAGAATTACCTGGCGCATTTAAAATACAAGTTTATTTTTATTATGCTAAATCGCTTAATTACTTGGGTGATAAGCAACAAGCGAAAGCCTATGCGGCAAAAGCATTTGCTCAACTTGATGAAATTTATAATGTATTTGGTGATCCTTTAAGGCTTGTAGAGCTGGCTAATTTACAGCACATATTTGGCGATAAAAAAAAGGCACTAAGGGTATTGCTTGATGCCGAAAAGCGTTATGCAAAAAGTAGTGATGCTATTTTTCACTTTGAGCTGCACATCAATAAAGGGCACATTTATTACAATTGGCAACAGTACCCTCAAGCGATAGAAAGTAATTTAAAAGCTTACAACGCTATAAAAAGAACAAAACACCATGCTAAAACTGTAATTGCGCTAGGTAACTTAGCTTTTTCATATTTTAAGCATAATGATTTTAATAACGCAGTAAAATATTATAAAACTGCGTTCGACTACATCGAACCGGATAGCATTTACCAAGCAACCTATAGTTTACGTTTAGCGCAATCGTATTGGGAGTTGGGTAACAAAACACAAGCGGCTTTGTGGTTAAATAAAATAGATAGAACTAATGTGGAATTCTCAAAAAGCCATGCAAAAGTTTATGATGAAATAAAAAGTAAAATCTAATGCTAGTTTGCTCTTTAAATTTAAAAACAAAAAAGCCGATAATGCATATGCAATATCGGCTTTTTAGTGTTATTTATTAAAGCTATTAGGCTTTAGCAAACGCATCTTGTAGTGGAGGTACTACTTGCTTTTTACGGCTTAATACACCATCTAACCATACTTTATCATTTTCTGGTTTTACGCCGTAAGCCTGCTCAACTAAGTTTGCATCGTCAGATACAATTAGCATTTGTGAGCCTTCTTTCATAATATCGGTAAGCAGCAAAAATACTGAGTGACGATTACCTTCGGCTTTAAGCTTTGCAATATCAGCTTCAAGGTCAGCTTTAATATCGTCAAACACAGCAAGGTCGATTACTTCTAGTTGGCCAATACCTACTAGGTTACCGTTCATGTTGAAATCTTTAAAGTCACGCATAACTAAGTCACGTGCAGGTGTATCTTCTACTGCAGACTTAACGCGAAACATATCCATGCCTAGTTCTTTAAAGTCTTCAACACCCGCAATTTCAGCAAGTGCTTCAACACATTTAATATCGGCAGTGGTACATGTAGGTGATTTAAATATTACGGTGTCGCTTAAAATTGCACACATCATAATACCTGCGATGTCTTTAGGGATTTCTACGCTGTAAAAATCGTACATCATTTTAATAATGGTATTTGAGCAGCCAACAGGACGGATCCAACATTCAAGCGGAGTAGATGATGTTAAGTCACCTAATTTATGGTGATCTACCACGCCAACAACGCGGGCTTGGTCGATATCATCAGGTGCTTGTGTTTTTTCTGTGTGATCGACAATATACACATCTTCGCCCGCGTAGCTTAATTTAAGCTCAGGTGCTTCGAAGCCAAATTTATCAAGGATAAATTGAGTTTCTGGTGAAACTTCACCAAGACGAGTTGGTATTGCCGGCTCATCAATTTGGTTTTTTAAATAAGCCAGTGCAATTGCACCACAAATAGAATCTGAATCTGGGATTTTATGGCCCACTACATACATAGACATTGACGGAACTCCTTTAAATTTGCCGATATTCTAACAAAGTCTGCGCCCTTTAACATATAGACAGTGCAATTAAGTTTTAGTTACACTTTAAAATATTGAATTTACTAGGTGTATAAATATGCGACTGGGCCGTAAGGGGTGGAATAACGTTATAATCTTCTCGATGCTGATTATGATTTTCTTTTTAAATGGTTGGCATAAGCAGTTTTTAAGTGGTGAACAAGAGCCCACATTGCAAGCGGTGTTACCTACACAAAGCTTTGTTTTAACCCTTAGTTTTGTTGATCAAAAAATTGAGCGTATTGGTACTAGTTGGCGTACAACTGCAATAAAGAAAGATGTGCCTGTTTTTTGGCAACCGTCAGAGCAACAACTACAAGAACTTGTTAATATTTGGCAAGGAATACAGTTGCCAGTGGTTAATGAGTCTGTGGTTTTTAACCCAAATGCGCCTTTGTTTGTTGCCACATTTGAATTAGCTGGAGAAAGTTTGCCTTGGGTATATTTACTTTACAAAGGAAATAATCAGTATTATTTACTCGAAAAAAGTACTCAGCGCGTATTTGCACTTGATATAACTATAGCTACACAGCTGTTTCCTAGTTTTGATTTTTCACAAAGTGGGTCTAATTAATGCCTGAATTACCAGAGGTAGAAGTGAGCCGAATGGGCATTACTCCTCATATAAAAAACCAAGTTGTAACCAAGGTTAATATTTATAATGCGAGTATGCGCTGGCCAGTACCTGACGATGTTTACCAGCTAGAGGGGTTAACTGTTACCAATATTGAGCGCCGTGCAAAATATTTATTGCTGCATTGTGAGCTTGGTAGCACTATTTTACATTTAGGTATGTCAGGTAACCTACGGGTTGTAGATAAGAGCGAGCCTTTAAAAAAGCACGACCATGTTGAATTTGTATTTGCTAATGATAAAGCGCTGCGCTTAAACGATCCTCGCCGCTTTGGGTGTTGCTTATGGCAAGAGCCAGGTGAGGTGCATAAGTTACTCTCAAAGCTTGGCCCAGAGCCCTTAACGGATAACTTTTTCGCAAAGCGGGTGTACGAGCAGTCACGCAATAAAAAAGTACCTGTAAAACAGTTTATTATGGATAACGCTGTGGTAGTAGGGGTTGGGAATATTTACGCTAACGAGTCATTGTTTAAAGCTGGGATTCATCCAAAGCGCGAAGCGGGGAAGGTGTCACTTAAGCGTTATCAAGTACTTATCCCTATAATAAAAGACACGCTTGCTGCCGCTATAACTCAAGGTGGTACCACGCTTAAAGACTTTGCACAAAGTGATGGTAAGCCGGGTTATTTTGCTCAAGAGCTATTGGTATATGGGCGAAAAGGAAAGCCCTGTTTAACGTGTGATAATGAGCTGGAAGAAATAAGGCTGGGGCAGCGTAGTACTGTTTTTTGTTCACATTGCCAAAAGTAACTACCTTTACTTTCTAATGCTATAAAGAAAACCCCGTTAACACATGGTGCTAACGGGGTTTTTAGTATATACAAAGCGTTTTAAACTTTAAATTCGTCTACCGATAAACGCAGCTCTTCGGCTAGTTTTGCTACTTCAGAGCTTGAGATATTAGTTTGGCTTGCGCCTTCAGCTGTTTGTTCTGCAATAGCAACAATTGACTCCAAACGTTCACTAATTTCTTCAGCCACTTGTTGTTGCTCAAGTGCTGCTGTAGATATTTCTTCACTCACGTCATGGGCTTGCGATACCGCAAAGGTGATTGAGTCAAGCGCTGTACTTGCTAAGTCAGTTTGCTCTACACACGATACTGCGCGTTGCTTACCTTTGGTCATTGCTGTTACAGCCGCTTCTGCGCCCGTTTGTAGCGATTCAATCATTGATTGGATCTCTTGGGTTGACTCTTGAGTTTTACTTGCCAGTGAGCGTACTTCGTCTGCTACAACGGCAAAGCCACGGCCGTATTCACCTGCACGCGCTGCTTCGATTGCGGCGTTAAGCGCGAGTAAGTTAGTTTGATCTGCAATGCCACGAATAACATCAAGTATGCTGCCAATCGATGCACTATCTTGGTGAAGCTTATTAATAACTTGGGAGGCATCATCAACCTCGCGCGCAAGTTGCTCAATAGTTGCTTTGTTATTGTTTGAAATACCTTTAACACGTTCAGCTTCTTTATCTGCGTTTTTAATTTCGCTTAATGCTTGCTGTGCACTATTGCTTACTGTTTGCGATGTACTGCTCATTTCAGTCGTTGCTGTTGCTGCCTGCTGTACTTGTGCCTGCTGGTTACTAATAGCTTGGCTTGATTCTGCAGTAATTGCCGAAGTCTCTTCTGATGCAGCTGCTAATTGGGTCGAGCGAGAAATAATCCCTTTGATTAAGCTGCGTAAGCTGTCTATTAGAGTATTACAGCTTTTTGATAGCTCGCCAAATTCGTCTTTAGCGCTGTCATCCAAGCGTTGAGTCATATCACCACTGGCTACAATATCTAAAATTCTGTTTACTTCGGCAAGTGGCTTGGTAATACGGCTTACGGTTATATATGCAATAGCGATGGCGAGTAGAGTTGCTATTATCATACCAACCCATGTCCATAAGTTTGCTGAGTCTACGTCGTTACGAACGCCTTTTTGAAGCTCAAAGGCAACATTACTTGCTTGCGAAACTAACTCGTCAATTTGATTAAGTGCTATTTTTGTTGCGGCTTCTGAGTCGGCTAGCTCTTTTTCAGTGAGCGCAATTGAATCAATTAAACGTTTTTTATTCGCGGCTAAACTGTTGTTACCTTTTACGTTACTCTCAAGTGCTTCAACATGCTCTTTGAGGTCATTAAACAAGTCGCTATGGCTTTGCTCAATAGCCGGTTTAATTAGAGCAACAGTGCGTGTTACTTCTTCAAGATAGTAGGTTTGCTCACTTTTAACGATATCTAATGTGGTCAACGTTTTTACTGTTAACATGTCGGTACTGTTGGTAACCACCGACATAAAGTTATTTTCCAAGTTATTTGCAGCTTGGAAAGCACGAGGGTGGTCTTGTTCAAAACCATCTATATCAATTATGTCTAAAACTACTGAGTTAGCATCTTCTGCGCTAAGCTCAATGGCTTCAATTTGTGCAGTGAGTGTTTTATTTAATGCCAGTTGTTTATTTTTATCTTCGAGTAAGTTTTCAACAATACTTAAAAAGTTTTCATAGGTTTGCTCAACACTTTGACTACTTTTACTTAGTTCAGGGTCGTTTTTAACAACGCTCTGAAGCTGTGCATGGAGTTCGTTGAATGATTTTTTTTGTTCGAATACTCTTTTTTTAATGGGTTCAAGCTCACTTGCAGATGAAGTATAAAAACTTGCTTGTGCTGCCTTACTCATTAATATGAATTCAGCTTGTAGCTCTGAACTTTTGTTTAATGCCGGTAATGATAGCTGGTTCACCTGTTGAGTAGAACGGTCTATATTCGCTATTTTAATTAACGAATTGCCGCCAATAATTAAAAGTAATAGCGTGATAAATATAAAACCACCCCAAATACGTTGGCTCACTGTTAGATTCATATGGATTTCCACTCAAAGATACTTTAATTAAAACTTATCGGCTTTTATTCGGATAAGTTAAGTAATTAAAATCAATTACTTTAATTAATTTTAACTATTAGTTTATAAATCTAACAGATGTATTGGAATTTTTCAGGTTATTTAGGTAAAAAGAGTCATTTTTCTATAAATAGATTTTTTGTTTTAAGTTCCATTAACGTCATCCCGTTACCCCATACACAGCCTGTGTCTAAAGCATGAACATGGTTAACCCCTGTTTTACCCTCAAGTGATGCCCAGTGGCCAAAAACAAGCTCATCCTTAAGTGTGAGAATGTTCTTGTGCATAAACCACGGTGTTAACATTTTGCTATCTGCTATTGCACCTTTTGCATTAAGGTCTAGCTTATGGTCATGGGTTAAAAAGCGCATGCGGGTAAAGTAGTTAACTATATATCTAAACTTTTCGTAGTCATTGAGTGTTGTTGACCACTTTTTAGGATGGGGAGAGTACATATGCTTAAAAAAGTTTTTTGCATTCTTTGATTGATAGCAAGCTTGAGCAAATTTTGCGTGTTGCAATGCATCTTCAATTGACCAATCAGGGTTTAAGCCTGCATGGGAGATAAAGCAATTATGTGTTTTTAAATATAAAGCGAGTGGTTGGGTTTGTAAAAAAGAGATATAACGCTTGAGTAAGCTGCTTTTAAAAATAGGGGCTAATTTATCTTTTGGGTTAGTCGGTTTATTTAAAAAATAACAAGCAATCATGTGCAAATCATGATTGCCCAGTGTGACTGTCATGCTGTCTTGATGTTGATAGATGAAATCAAGGCAGGCAAGTGAGTCAGGACCACGGGCAACAATATCACCCACTAAATATAGGTGATCTTTACTTGGATTAAAATCAACCCTTTGTAACAAGGTGCTGAATTCTTTGAAGCACCCTTGTAAATCACCTATTGCATAATCGGCCATGTAGCGTTTTTACTAATGCAAAATATTAGGGCAAGCTAAACGAAATACATTAATAGGTGCTTCAAACTCTGCACCAAACTCGTTGCGTAGCGTGTAGTGGCCTTGCATTGTACCAACAGGTGTATCTAGGATAGCACCACTGGTGTATTTGTAACTCTCACCTGGGCCAATTGTTGGGGTTTCGCCAACAACGCCTTCGCCCTCAACTTCAACTTCTTTGCCGTTTGCGTCTGTAATCAACCAATAACGATGCAATAACTTAGCACTACATAAACTATGATTTTTTATTGTTACAGAGTAGGCAAATACGTATTTTTCTATTTCCGGCTGTGATTGACCTTCAACATAAAATGTCTCTACAGACACCTTTACAGGTGATCCAATATTACTGCTCTTTGTCATAAATCCAGTTAGCTATATCAATAAATTGTTGTAAAGATAAACTTTCAGCACGTAATGTAGCGTCAACACCTATGCTTGCCATTTCTTCAGCTGTAAGTAAGTTGCCAAGGCTGTTTCGTAATGTTTTACGGCGTTGATTAAACGCTTCTAAACATACAGTGTTAAGTATTTTTACGCTTTTAGCTGTTCGTTGTTCAGGCTTTTTAGGAATTAAGCGAATAACTGCAGAGTCAACTTTAGGAGCGGGCTTAAAGCACTCTGGTGGCACTTCAATTACAGGCATTGCATTACAGTAGTACTGCGTCATCACGCTTAAACGACCAAATGTTTTACTGCCAGGACCTGCAACCATGCGCTTTACAACTTCTTTTTGAAGCATAAAGTGCATGTGCTCAATGTTATCGGCAAACTCAAAAAGATGAAATAACAATGGCGTGGAGATGTTGTAAGGTAAATTACCAAACACTTTTAACTTTTTGTCGTCTTTAACTAAGCTTGCAAAGTCGTACTTCATTGCATCGCCTTGGTTTACCGTTAATTTTGGCCCTAAAAATGGGTGTTCAATTAAGCGTTTTGCAAGGTCTTTATCTAGCTCTACAACTGTTAGGTGTCCGCTAAGTTCAGCCACAGGTTCGGTGATCGCACCTAAGCCTGGGCCTATTTCTACTAAATTATCTTCTGGTTTAGGATCGATTGCTGAAACTATTTTATCGATGATCATTTCATCAAATAGAAAGTTTTGTCCAAAACGTTTTCGGGCGCGGTGTCCTAAGTGTACTTTATCGGTCATTGATTCTGTGCTTTTTCATGGGCGAGCTTAATTGCTTCGCGGATCGCTAATTCAAAACTTCCAACATCGGCTGTACCTGTACCAGCTAAATCTAGCGCTGTACCGTGGTCAACTGAAGTGCGAATAAAAGGTAAACCCAGCGTGATATTCACCGATTTACCAAATCCTTTGTATTTTAGCACAGGTAAACCCTGATCGTGATACATAGCAAGTACGGCATCGGCCTCAGAAAGGTATTTATCCTGAAATAATGTATCGGCAGGTAGTGGACCAATTAAATTCATCCCTTGGCTTCTTAAAATATCAAGGGTAGGGGTAATTGTGTCTATTTCTTCACGGCCCAAGTGACCATCTTCACCGGCGTGCGGATTTAACCCACAGACTAATATACGTGGCTTTTCAATACCAAACTTAGTCCGTAAGTCGTGATCTAAAATAGTGGCAACCTTGGTCAGGCGGTCTTCGGTGATTGCACGAGAAACATAAGCCAGTGGAATATGTGTTGTCACAAGCGCAACACGAAGTCCTTCAGTGGCTAATAACATGACAACATCTGCTGTGTTTGACTGCTGTGCAAAATACTCTGTGTGGCCACTGAATGAAATACCGGCTTTATTAATAATGCCTTTGTGAACAGGGCCTGTAACTACAGCGTCAAACGTGCCATCCATGTTTTTTTCGCTTGCGATACGCAAGGTGTCTAACACGTATTGGCCATTAGCATCGTTAAGTACGCCTAACTCTACATCATCACCTAAATTGACTTGATAAATATACACGCTGCCTGCGGGTGTTGCTTTAGCAGGAGCGCTTTCATCAAACTCAATGAGGTTTATAGGTAAACCTAAAAGTTTTGCACGTTCTTTTAAAAGTTTGGCATCAGCAAGCACAACAAGTTGTGCGTCCCACGCTTGCTGAGCAAGCGTAATGAGCAAATCTGGACCAATACCGGCAGGTTCACCTGGTGTAATTGCTATTCTTAAGGTCATATTTATTCGTCTGTAGGGAAAATTTCAACATGGGCTTGTTCGCGCATTTCTTGCTGCCAGTTGAAGCTTTCTTCTTTAAATTTACGGTTAAATAGCATGCCATGTGCGCGGTTACGTTTTGCTAACTCTGTTTTATCAGCAACACGTTTGTCGAGTAGTTGTACTATATGCCAACCAAACTGGGTTCTAAAAGGCTCGCTAATCTCGTTTTGTTTGAGCGATAGTAATGTATCTCTAAACGCAGGGACATAGGTGGTTGGATCAGTCCAATCGTATTCGCCGCCTTTGAGTGCAGAGCCTGGATCTTCAGAGTATTCTTTTGCGAGCTCGCCAAAATCAGCGTTGCCAGCACGTAGGTCTTTAGCAAAACCAGCAAGCATATTACGTGCTTTTTCTTCGCTTAAAATAATTGAAGGTTCAATAAGTATGTGGCGTGAGCGCACTTCTGTTGTTTCAACTACTTGTAGGCCACGCACATCTTGAACTTTAATAATATGAAAGCCAGCACCTGAGCGAAGTGGCCCTACGATAGCATCTTTCTTTTTACTCTTTACAGCTTCAGCGAAAAGAGAAGGCATCTCATTTATACCCATCCAACCTAATTGACCGCCTTCAAGTGCTTTTGAGCCGCTTGATGATGAAATTGCAATGCGTTTAAATTCTTGGCCGTCGTTAAGTAATTCAATAACTTTATCAGCACGTGTTTTAGCCGCTGATATTTCATCTGCTGTTGCTTCGTTAGGAATATCGATCAGGATGTGGCCAATATCATACTCTTCCGCACTTTGACCTTGGCTAGCCATTATTTTTAATAAATTATCGACTTCTTGCTCACTAATATAAATGCGGCGGTCAACGTTTGCGCGGGTAACTTGTTGTGTTGTGATCTCTTTACGTATTTCTTCACGGTATGCTTGAAAGCTATCGCCAGATGCTTCAACCGTACGTCGTAAATCGCTAATTGTACCGCCTTGCTCTTTTGCAATGTTAGCAAGCGTTTGATCTAACTGGCTGTCAGAAATTTGTAAACCCATGCGCTCAGCCATTTGCATCATCAGTGCTTGGCTAACTAAACGTTCCATGGCTTGCACACGTAAAGTTTCGTCTTTAGGTAATTGTTGACCTTGTTCTTGGGCTTGCTTTTTTACGCGATCAACAATGGAGTTTACTTCGCTTTGTAAAATAACACCTTGGTTTACAATGCCAACAACTTTGTCAATTTCTACTGGTTCAGCAAATGCATTTTGGCACAGGCTGATACTTAAAACGGTTGATACTAATAATTTTTTTAAAGTCATGTTCTATTTACTACTCTTGCTAATAGTACGTTTGTGATACTAGTTATTAAGAAAATACGGTCTACGATAGCCAAAAATACCTTGTTGTAATAGTTTTTGTGCATCATAGCGGCTTTTACTTCCCAGTCCTTTTAGTACAAAATTAAAACTAATACCTGAATCAAAGGTGGCTTGCTCTGTACCTATTGAATGATTTAAATCAGTTTCGATTTGGCGGTGACCAGTAATTTGAAACGCCCAACAGCACGATTCATACTGCAATCCACTTAATATTTCGACACTTCGGTTGTTTTCAAGGTCGCGATGATAGCTTGCAATAAACTGCCATTCGTCACTTATTGGAATACTTGTAAACACACCTGTTTGCTCGATTGTATTTCCTGAGACATCATTTGCATAGCGATGGTTCAATTGCACTAGCTGATTATTATCACCTTTGTAATCTAAAGTGGCATTTGATTGAATCATTTGTTTGCTATCAGTGTTGTACTGTATACCCGCAGAAAAATACCAACGACGATGCCAATGTACCATGGTTTGCGCTGCAAATAATGCATTGTAATTGGTATCTGAGTTTAAGCTTTGCTCGGTTGGCTTGGCATCATCAGATAAATAAAAGATTTGTCCGGCACTAAAGTTAAAAATCTCTTCTTGTTTTTTATCAAATAAGCGCGTTGTTGCACCGAGCGTAAACTGGTTTGCAGCAGCTATTCGATCAACACCAGAAAAGCGTGTGTCTCTAAATAAGCCGTAATAATCGTCTTGTAATTTGGTTGTATCGTATAAACCAATATCAGATTGATCCTTATTAGGCGTATATAAATACTGTATTTGCGGCTCTAGTGTTTGAATACCGTCTTGGACAAGGTAGGACGTATCGCGCTCAAAATTAAGCTGTGAATATAAACGTACTTTTGGCAAAGTACGCGATACACTCTGCTTAAACTGTGTGCCAGATAGGTCACCTTGTTGATCGTAATTTGTTTGTAATAAGCTTACTTCAGATAAAAATGACCATGCGTATTGGTCGTAATCAAACCGTGCTTTTGGCTCAATATGAACTCGAGTTGCTTGATCTATAATTGCAGAGCTGTTGGTAAAATGGCTCAACTCACCAGACACGCTAAAATCAAAATGATCAAATTTCCATGGTGCTGTTTGTGTGAAATTAATTTGTGGGATAGCAGTGTACGACTCTAAGTGATCACCCAGTACCTCAAAGTTTTGAACTTTTATATCGGTCCGCCATGTGTCTCCTAAATGGGTCAGTACGCCGGTACGATAAAGTTGGGTGTCGGTTTTACTCGCATAACTTGATTCTAAATCAGTAATGTAGTTATCGTCGCTTACATTGGTAACGTCAACACTTGCTCGCCAATTTTCGTTTAAGTAACTTTTTTGCTGCCAATGAAACATGTAGCGCTCACCAAGCGCTGGCTCTGAGTCGTCTTTGTTTAGGTATTCTATACCCACTAGGCCTTCATGTTGCTTGGTTAAATATCTAAGCTCTGTTTTTAGTTGCAAACCCTTGTTAGCCATATAACGCGGCGTGATGGTGGCATCTAAGTTAGGCGCAATATTCCAATAATAAGGAGTAATGGTTTCTAAGCCATACTTGTCTGAACTTGAAATACTAGGCGTGAGTAATCCCGATTTACGGCGCTCGTCTAATGGAAAAGTAAAATAAGGTAAATACAAAACAGGGGTATTTAAAATTCGAAGTATGGCGTTGTGAGTTTCGCCCCAACCTTCTTCGCGAGATAAATTAATCTCGTCGGCTTCAATTTCCCAAGCTGGGGTTTCGCCCGGACAAGCAGTAAAGCTTGCATTCATCAGTACTAAGCCAGAATCATTTATAGTGAGCTTTTCAGCACCGCCTTTACCTTGTTGTTCTGTTAGCTTGTAATCAGCACCTAACAGGCTAATTTCTGAGTTATTTAAATCGGCATTTAACCCTGAGCTATTTACGTTACTAACAGCATCGCGATATACAATAGGACCTGTGGCATTAAGTAAACCACGTTGCTTGTCTATCAATGCAGTTTGTGCGGACAAACTCATATTAACGGTGTTAATATCAACATTGCCGGTAAATTCGGCGCTTTGAGTACCAAGGAGTTCTACATCATCAGCTTTAATGTCAACATTACCGAGTTTTACGCCAGGTAGCGGTTGCCAAGCTCTGGTTTGCATTGAAGTGCCACAAAGTTTGTGTGTCAGTTCAGTTTCGGCAAGCGATGGTGCGCTAACTACGCTTAGCATCAAAATGCCCCAGGTTTTGCTCATTTATTGACCCTAATACTGTGTGTATAAATATAATTTACACATAATAAAGGAAAATAATGGCAAATACAGTAATTGACCTAATTAACTTAGTTAAAAATAGATATCTTATAAAATGACACGCTTTGATAATTTACAACACTTCATAACGACCCACTTTGGCAAACGGCCAGATACCCTTGAGGCGATAACCGGAGATGCGAGTTTTAGGCGGTATTTTCGCTTAACAATTAATAATCAGCACTTTATTGTAATGGACTCCGATCCACAAAAGGTCAATAACGCACCGTATTTATCTTTGAATCAAGTTTTTACTGACCAGGGTTTTTTGTTACCGCATATTATTAAAAGTGATGAACAACAAGGCTTTTTTATTTTAACTGATTTAGGCAGCACACACTTAGCTGACATGCTTAATGATGCAAATAGAACCGACTACTACACACAGTTAATAAGTTTATCAGCCAAGTGGGCACAAACGCCTGAGGCTTCAGATATGCAGGCCTATGGTAAAGACTTTATAGCGCTTGAATTGTCGATATTCAGCCAATGGTTAGTAAAAGAGTTTATTGCTGAAAACGTTGATACAAACCAACTTAAAATGTGGGAGTCGAGCTGCGATCTACTCACTCAAACCATGCTTGAACAACCCACGGTAACAGTTCATCGCGACTACCACAGCCGTAATATTATGCACAGCGATTCTCAGTGGGCAATAATTGATTACCAAGACACCGTACGCGGGCCACTTTGTTACGATTTAGTTTCGTTGTTACGCGATTGCTATTTTAAGCTCCCTAATAATGAACTCGCCCAGCTTTTAGCATTTGGATATAACGAGTTTAAACGCGAAGGCTTAGTCAGTAATACTTCGTTTGAAGAATTTAAGGTTTGGTTTGACTTAACGGGTTTACAGCGTCATTTAAAAGCCGCCGGTATATTTTGTCGCCTGTATTTGCGTGACGGTAAGACAGGTTATTTAGCTAATATTTTGCCTACCCTTGAATATATTGTAGATGTTGCTGAACGCTATCCTGAACTCAATGCACTCAGTGACTGGGTTAAAAATACGATAGTGCCAAAAGTGACTAAAAGATTAGAGCAGGTAAATTTATGAAAGCCATGATTTTAGCCGCAGGGCGTGGGCAGCGCATGATGCCGCTCACTCAAGCTATGCCTAAACCTATGCTTAAAGTGCAAAATAAACCACTCATAGAGCACCATGTTAATAACTTAAAAGCCGCTGGCATTACCGACATAGTGATAAACCTTGCATGGCAGGGTGATAAAATTAAAGCGTACTTTAAAGATGGCAGTCAATTTGGTGTAAATATTGTTTATAGCCAAGAAGTTGAAGGCGGCCTTGAAACCGCGGGTGGTATTATTCAGGCACTTCCTTTATTGGGAGAGTCGTTTATTGTGATAAATGGCGACGTATTTACCGATTACGATGTAAGTTCGCTTATGCAATTACATTTACAATCAGGTGAGGCACATTTGGTGCTTATTGAAAATCCCCCACATAATCTTGATGGGGATTTTACATTGAGCCACTTATCGCCAGATAGTCAAAAATATACGTTTTCGGGTATCAGTCGTTATCAGGCTGACTTTTTTAATGGTTTAGAGCCGGGCATTCGTCCGCTTGGGCCGTTATTACGAGAAAAATTAAGTAAGCATTTAGTGTCTACCGAGCTTTATATTGGTAATTGGGATGACATAGGCACACCAGCGCGTTTAACGGCATTAAATGAGCGCTTGGCGTAAGCCGACACATAATTAATAGGAGTAGTCGTTTACATGTGGGGAAAAATACTCGGATTTTGTTTTGGCTTTATGTTTGGCAAAATTTTTGGTGCTATTTTAGGGTTATACCTTGGTCATTTATTTGATAAAAGCTTAAAAAATAATTTTGATAAGGCGGGTGGTTTTTCAAGTTTATTTAATGGTGATGATGTCCACGAGCGCCAAGCGCTATTCTTTTCAAGCTGCTTTGCAGTGATGGGGCATATTGCAAAGTCTAATGGCCGAGTAAGCGAGGTACACATTAAAGCTGCTAGCTTATTTATGGACGAAATGGGGTTGAAAGGCGAAGAGCGCCGTGAAGCACAGCATGCTTTTCAAGCGGGTAAACAAAGCGACTTTTCATTAAAAGAAACCGTCTATGATTTTAAAGAACGCTTTGCTAAGCGTCATGACTTACTGCAATTATTTTTAGAAATACAAATTCAAATGGCGTTTTCTGATGGCATTTTAGCTGAGCAAGAAAAGCAGTTATTGAGTGAAGTAAGCAAGCAGTTAGGTATTTCTAAAACTCATTTTGCGTTTGTACTTAAACGCTATCAAGCTGAATTTAACTTTAGAAAACAGCAACAGCGTTACCAACAGCAGCAAGGGCAAAGTAGCAGTTATAAAGAAGGCTCAGGGCACCATGTACCCCCCAACAATAATATGAATCGTGCGCAAGCGCTTGGGCTCTTAGGACTTAACGATGGGGCAACAGAGCGGGAAGTAAAAGTGGCGTACCGTAAGTTAATGGCGCAACATCACCCTGATAAATTAGTATCGCAAGGTTTACCAAAACATATGATGGAATTGGCGGTTAAAAAAAGCCAAGACATTCAAGCAGCCTATGAGTATTTAAAAAAGGCGGCGTAAAAAGCCGTCTATTTCTTTTGTTAGCCGAGCATGTTGTTGAGGTTGATCACGAAGCCCAAATAACTGGCGCTGGCGGTAGTCAAACTTAGCGTTTCGGTTAACCCAGCGCTGGCGATTTTTTAAGTTAATTAAAATATCACGGTTGTCGCTGGCGTAATAAATATCTAAAAGTGCAGGCGTAACAAGAGACGTTGTTTGGGTTAAGCTTTTATTGCGTTTTGCATTGGGCAGATAGCTACTTACACTAATAAACGCATCAATACGCTCTTGTGGAAAGTCTGCATAGTACTCAGTTAACACCCCTGCGCTGGTGCCTTGCGCAATCACAACGATATTTGTGGGTTCTTGCATCGCGGTTTGGTAAAGCGCTTTGTAGCGAGCAAGTAAATTTAGTTTGTAGTTATCGAGTATTTCGTCGCTGATGGCTTCAATGGCATCCACATGATGAAGCGCTTCATTTTTACTTGAAGCATTAGGCTGCTCTGATTCACTGTTGGCTTGACTCTCTGTTTCAGTGGCGGCACTTGGTGCTGTTTCTGCAGCAGGCTCAGCTATTTTACTCGCTTGCCAATCAATATCAGGGGTGGTCATCGCATAGGTGGTGTAGCCTAAATTGTTAAGCTCTTTGCGTAAGTAACTCATTCCAGCATTGTTGGTAGGGGTTGATTGCCAATCGGGAATAAGTAATACAATCCCTCTAAAATCAGCGCTCATGTATTCACTACGTAAACTTAAAAATTCAGTTTCACCTGCTAGCATTGTTTTTACTTCGTCGGTAGGTAAAAGGCGTTTAATATCGCTATTTTCAATACTTGATAAAGAAGGCGGGGCAATATGTTCTGCAGCCGTTGTACAGAGTGCTAAAAGGGCTACACAGCTAAACGCCATGTAACACAGAACCTTTTTAAATAATTGCAAAAACACCATAACACGCTCAACCAGTCGTCATTAGTTAGGTATCGGCATGCTTGTTTAAAAGTTTAATTTTTCCTAAGTAATTGAGCCCATTAAAACTCGGGTTCTGCTTCAAAGGTCATTACTTGTTCGGTGACAGGGTGTTTTAGTTGCAACATTTGTGCGTGGAGTTGTAAACGCGGTGCGGCTGCAAGTGCCTCTTTATGAGCATAGAGTCGGTCACCTAAAATAGGGTGGCCAAGGCTTAGCATGTGTACGCGCAATTGATGTGAACGCCCCGTAATTGGAGTGAGCTCTACGCGTGTGGCGTTTTCCTCTCGTTCAAGTACTTTGAAATGAGTGAGTGATGGCTTGCCATTTTCATGATCTACCATTTGCTTTGGGCGATTAGGCCAGTCGCAAATAAGGGGTAAATCAACCGAGCCATTGTCTTGTTCAAGCTTACCAAAAACGCGAGCTATATAACGCTTAGCGGTTTCGCGATCTTGAAATTGCATACTTAAATGTCGGTGTGCAGCTTTATTCATAGCAAGGCAGAGTATGCCAGACGTTGCCATATCAAGACGATGAACAATTCTTGCGGTTGGAAACACGCGATTAACGCGGTTAATTAAGCTGTCGGCATGCTTAGGATCTTTACCCGGCACGGTCAATAATTCACTGGGTTTATTAACAATAAGCAAGTCGTCGTCTTGAAAAAGTATGGTTAAATACGGATTCATTGGGGGGTTGTAATTAACTAACACGGCCGGCCTTAATGATTTTGAAGGACATTATTTTAAGGTAGCAAGGGCAAAGGCTCAAGGAAAACATTGATAGCCTGTACGAAGGCTTCTAATTTATATGCTTTTTTGAATATAAAAAAGCGCGGTATAAATACCACGCTTTACTTAGCTGCTGTTGTTTGCAATTTTTACTAACAACTAAAAGCTCAAAACCCTAGTGAGAAACCACGATTAAGCGAATTGCGTCTAGTTGTAACTGCGCTTTTTCAATGTGTGCAGTTAGCTCGGTGCGTTGCTTATCGTAAAAGGTAATTTCTTCTTGGCGAATATTAGGGTTAATTTGCTTGAGCGCGCTTAATCGCTCTTGCTCTTCGCTAAGAGACGTTTGCATTTTAGCTAGCGACTGTGCACGAATAACCTCGAGTTTTTCTTGTGCCATGTCTTTTGCTGTTGTGATCATAGGGTGAATTGCGCTTTGTAGTGCACCCGCAAGTTTACTTGCTGTTTGACGACCAACGGCTGAAAGCTGTTGGTTAAACCCGTCAAATGCGACGTTTTCGCCTAAGTTATTACTGGCTTTATCAAGTAATATGCGAATAGGCGTTGGGGGTAAAAAGCGGCCCACTTGTAATGCTTTAGGCGCCATTGCTTCGGCTACAAAAATAAGCTCAACAAAAAAGGTGCCCGCAGGGAGTTTTTTGTTTTTGAGTAAAGCAACCGATGCGCTACCAAAGTCATCATCACAAATCATATCCATCGTGCCTTGCACCATTGGATGATCCCAACTGATAAAATGTACATCTTCTTGCGAAAGAGCAGTATCACGGTCAAAGGTCACTGTCATGCCGTCATCTTTAAGCGATGGAAATGATGCGCTTAACATATGCTCTGTAGGCTTTAATATAATTGTATTTTCGCCTTTGTCTTCTTGGCTTACACCAAAGGTGTCGAACACGTTAATCATGTAGCTGGGCAGCTCAAACTGGTTGTCGAGCTTTTCAATATCAGCAACTAATGAGTCGGCGGCGCCTTGCCCCGATGAATGCAGTTCTAATAAACGATCTCGTCCACTTTCCATTTTTTTACGTAGCACAGTATTTTGCTGAGCGACTTGCTCAAGGAGTGGGTCAAGTTCGTCTTCATCACAGTTATGGGCTGAAATAAACTCGAGTAAGTCATCACGAAATTCTTTATACAATAGCTGGCCAGTCGTTGATGTGGTTTCAAACGCATCAAGGCCTTCGTTGTACCAACGCAGTAACACTTCTTGCGCCGTGTTTTCAAAATATGGCACGTGAATGTTTACATCTTGTGTTTGCCCAATACGGTCTAATCGGCCGATACGTTGTTCTAGTAAATCGGGGTTTAATGGTAAATCAAATAACACTAGGTGATGTGAGAACTGAAAGTTACGACCTTCTGAACCAATTTCTGAACACAATAATATTTGTGCGTTGTCGTATTCGTCTGCAAAAAAGGCGGCCGCGCGGTCACGCTCTATAATCGACATACCTTCGTGGAAAACCGAAGCTTTAATCGCTTCACGTTCACGCAGTATTTGTTCAAGGCTAATAGCCGTTTCGGCCTTGGCACAAATAAGGAGTACTTTTTCGTGTTTAAGCGTTTTAAGTGTTTCGATTAACCAATCTACGCGAGGGTCAAAGGCGCCCCAGCTTGCGCTTTCACCTTCAAACTCTTGGAATATTTTTTCAGGAAAAAGAGCACGATGCGCGCTCAGCTCTGCGTTTTGAATACCACTCATGTTACCTAATACCGACATGGCCGTTTTGTATTGCTTTGGTAATGCCATTGGATAGGCATGCAATTTACGACTTGGGTAGCCATCAATGCCACTGCGGCTATTTCTGAACAATATACGCCCTGTACCGTGTCTGTCGAGTAGCATGTTAAGTATTTCTTTACGCGCTGGTAAATCACCTTGCTGCGCTTTTTCAAGAATGACGGTAATGTCGGTTTCTTTTAATAGCTCAATTAGCGTTGTTTTTGCGTTGTCGTCAAGAGCTTGCTCTTGCAATAACTGGTTTGCCGCTTGCGCTACATCTTTGTAATTGGCTTCTTCTTCTTTGAATACGTCGTAGTCGTAAAAACGGTCTGGGTCGAGCAATTGTAAACGTGCAAAGTGACTGCTATGGCCTAGTTGATCAGGCGTTGCTGTAAGTAAAATAAGACCCGGTATATCTTGGCTTAGCTCAGCCATGCGTTGATATTCAGTACTTGGTTTACCGTTATTAATGCTTAAGTGGTGCGCTTCATCAACAACTAATAGATCCCAATCAGCCAATGTGGCTTGTTCAAACCAGCGCTTTTTCTTGGTTAAAAACTCAAGGCTAGTAAGGACTAACTGCTCTGTATCAAATACATTTGGCGAGTCGGCAAAGGCTTCGTCGCAACGCTCTTCATCAAAAATAGAAAAACGTAAGTTGAAGCGGCGTAGCATTTCGACTAACCACTGGTGTTGAAGGTTTTCAGGTACAACAATAAGTACACGGCTGGCGCGGCCGCTAATAATTTGCTGATGCAGTATCATGCCTGCTTCAATGGTTTTACCTAAGCCTACTTCGTCAGACAATAATACGCGTGGTGCAAAACGTTTACCCACTTCTTGGGCAATATAAAGCTGATGCGGAATAAGGTTAGCGCGTTGACCAATCAATCCTTTTATAGGTGATTGCTCGCGTTCAAATTTATGTTGCCATGTTTGGTAACGAAGCGTGTAACGATCAAAACGATCTACTTGGCCGGCAAATAAACGGTCTTGTGGCTTATTAAATTTTATAAAATGATCTAAAAAGGTTTCTTTTAACTTTGCTTCTTCGCCGTTATCAACACGGGTGCCCACATAGCAAAGTAACTCGCCTTGTACTTCAATAGATTCGACTTCTAATTCCCATTCTTCAACGCTTTTGATCACATCGCCTGGATTAAATGCCACACGGGTAACGGGTGCTTCTGCTGTAGAGTAAACACGGTTTTCACCACTGGCTGGAAATAATATGCTGACCTGGCGGCCTTCAATGGCAACAACGGTGCCTAATCCTAAATCTGACTCTGTATCACTGATCCAACGCTGACCTAAGGAAAAATTCATGTATGTCTCGTCTATGATGAAAAGGGCGGCTATGTTACCTGTAAGCTAACACCACTGCAAGGCGCTATTTAGCTCACTTTTAATTAATTTTATAAGTGTTAATTATAAAGAATAAAACCGCCATTTTTTAACCTATTAAAAAGGTAAATAAAAACTAAATTCAGGTTGTAATAAAACGGACTTTTATGACAAATAGACTAAACTTTCAATATGCCTTGGCAATTAAGTATTGCAGGTTTTGATTTTTGCCCGTTTTACTTAGTTATTTTGGTATAGCATAAAAATCATAAAACGTAAGGAAAGTGCTATGGAAAAAGCTTCGAACCTTGAAAGTAAAATGTATGTGCTAGACACCAACGTACTCCTCCACGAGCCCCTCGCTTATTTGTCTTTTCAAGAACATAACGTGGTTATTCCGATGACCGTACTTGAAGAGCTTGATCATATTAAAGATAGAAAACACGATGTAAGCCGCGATGCCCGCGTTGCAATTCGTGGTTTAGATGAGGTACTCAAAAACGCAACCCCTGAACAAATGCTACAAGGTGTAGCCTTACCCAGTAATAAAAAAGCAAAGTCGAGCTCTGCCGGTACGCTCATTATTGTTAACGACCATTTATTCGCAGACTCAATTTCGGGTTTGCCAGGCAATGAAAACGACCATCGAATTATTAACTGTGCTGTATATTTACAAAAGCAGCATAGCGATTCAAAAGTGATATTGGTTACGAAAGATATAAACATGCGCTTAAAAGCTAAAGGTGCAGGGCTTAAATATGTAGAGGATTACCGAACAGATCAGCTTATTGATGATATTAATTTGCTAACTAGCGGATATAAAAAAGTAGAGGGTGACTTTTGGGGACATGTAGGGCAATGCAATACAGAGCAGCACGGGCGAGATACGTTTCATCATGTGCCTAAAAATTTAATACCCGATGTATTTTGTAATGAGTATTTACTTGACGAGAGTAATCACTTTGCAGCTAGGGTAAAGTCGTTTGATGATAAGCACATTACTATAAAAGATATTAGTGTTGAGCGGTTAATGCATCATCATGCATGGGGCGTTAAGCCCAAAAATATTTATCAGGGTATGGCGCTTGATGCATTACTTGATACTAGCATTGAACTGGTGATTTTAACGGGCCCCGCTGGATGTGGGAAAACAGGTATTACTGCAAGCTTTTTTTCAATATTTGTGCAGACCTATCTACAGACCTTATTCTTACTGAATAAATTGAGTATTTATAACAGGCTAAGATCTAATCTCTCTAACATGTCATTAAGTGTGACTTAAAGAATAGAACCATTCATCAATAAATATAAATAACGGATTTAACCTGCAAGAGGCACAAACAAAAATAATAAAGCTAAGGTAAATCTAAAATGCTAATTAATGAAAATCGTTCTCAAAGGAGAACTAAAATGAATAATCCAAGTGAAAACAAAACCCCAAGAGTATTGGATACATCGGCACTAGTTCATGATCCAAAGTCACTTCTTGCGTACAGTGAAGACGTATACATCTGTCTAACAGTTCTAGAAGAATTAGATAACTTAAAAGAAAGAACTAACAAATCGGTTAGTGCTGATGCTCGTGTATGTATTCGTATGCTTGAAGATATAATAAATGGGCACAGTGCAGAAGAGATGGAAGCTGGTATTCCACTGCCTTCTACTGAAACAGCTAAACGAGGAAAACTGTTTATTGGAATTGATACCCAGCTCGATATGGCTAAAGAGTTAAAGCACGGTATTGGAAGTGACGCTGACAATAGAATAATTAACTATGCACTGTATCTTCAGAAGGACTTAGATAAAGACGTAGTAATTGTTAGCCGTGACATTAATATGCGCTTGAAAGCTCGAACCGTAGGGGTCATGGCAGAAGACGTTGCCGTAGATAATCAAATATCAGATATTGATCTTTTATACACAGGGGTACAAGCCTTTAAAGGAGATCTTTTTGATCGAATTAAATCAGATAAAGACTTCAAGGTTTCAGGAGAAGTTTATACTTTCCCAATAAGTCTATTTAATGATGAAGTCCAGCCAAACATGTATTGGTACGATGAAGCTGGACACATTGGGCGAATTTCAGAAGTAACAGATACTGAGGTATTCACAAAGTTATTGCCTCGTAAACAAGAAAAAGTATGGGGCATTTTGCCTAAAAATCAGCGTCAGGCAGTAGCTTTAAGCCAATTAACAGATCCATATTATGACTTAAATATCATCCTTGGCCCTGCTGGCTCCGGAAAAACTTTTTTAGCAGTTGCTTCGGCGCTGCATCAAGTATTGGAGTTGAAAAAGTACAAAAAAATAGTTGTGGTGCGCTCCAGAGACTTTATGGACGATGATCCGGGGTTTTTACCCGGTGACCTGACAGAGAAATCAATGCCGTTATTAGCAGGTATAACAGATGCGCTTATATCAATGCATTCAGGTGATAACAATGAAGGTAATATTAGTGCAACTGTTGAGCATGTGATCGAAAAAGCCAATATAGAATTTACTAGTATGGCTTACTTCCGAGGTCGTTCAATAGACGATGCTGTTTTAATCATTGATGAAGCTCAAAACATGACTAGAGCGCAAATTAAGGGCATGTTAAGCCGTGGTGGCAAAAATTGTCGCACAATCGTGTTGGGCAACTTAGCCCAGATTGATGATAAGTTTGTCACACCCGCATCTTCAGGTGCTAGCGCGGCTGTTAACGTGTATAGAAACTATGAAAAAGGCTCAGTATTGATATTTGATGAAGTAGAGCGTAGTAGCTTGGCTGAATTCACTGAAAAGAACATGTAGGCATCAAACTACAATTCACATTTCCTTATAATATTGCGACAATAGCCACTGCTTTTTGCAGTGGCTTTTCAGAGAAGCCCGTTCCCACGAAAACAGGACGAAATGGATTTACTCTGAACTAAAAGATTAAATATTCACAAAAACTGAGTGACATAGGTGCGTGGCCTAGCGTTGCCGTTTTTTGGTGTATTGATGTCTTTTAATAAAGAAGACCTGCTAGTAAATATAAAAAGGCAGGCAAAACGATTATCTAAATTATTAACTATTCCCCTTGGACAAGCCCAAGAAGCCCTAGCTATTTGTCTTTACGGCTGTGACAGTTACAGCGATTTACTAGTAAAAATAAAAGCTGAATCCTTTGACAACCCATTGATAGCACTGTCTGCACTCTCACCAAACTCGGAAATATTTTTAGTAAAAATATTAGCTAGCCACCTAGATAGCATTATTGGAAATTTTGAAAAAAAATTTCCCGGCTCCAATATAAATGAAGAAATGGTCGTATCCCTTTTTGGGCTTGAGTTTGACGAGTTTAAAGGCAAATTATCTACCTAAGAATTGTACAAATACGTAAGTTGCCATTTTATTTATTTGAGATAATATGAAATGAAGGCTGACCGGACAGCCTATGCTTACACATGGTTTTTTTAATCATGAACAATGAAGCGGAGCATCCGAGAAAATTTGGTGATTCAAACTGAACAAACATCGTGTCCCGTAGGCCGTTGTTTATTCGTCATGTCGTTTGGAGAACTAAATGATTTTGCTTGAGCAATTACATACTAAACTTCAATATCAGGCCAAAATTTTTGCTTGGCTACTTGAGATTCCCGAATTAATAGCAGCAGGGTTATTCGCGAGAGGTGTTTATAATTTCGCTAATTTTTCGGCTGCTGAACAAAGCCTGCGACACGAATATTCAAAAAATAATCTTCATGCCATTTTTGAACATGACACACTAAAATATATTTTCATTGGTGAAGTTGATGACGATGAGTTGATTGATGAACTTCACAAAGAAATTGAAGTGATGTCGGCAAGAATATTGTCACTTAATCTTATAGAAAAGCCACAATTGCAAATAATCTCAGCGATTTATAAATCAATGGGGTTACTTGATGAGTCTCGGTTTATTGTAAACACAGGCGCTGAATTCCAATTAAATTGGAAACCTTATTTTAGTACACTGACTGATCCTACAGAAGTGCTTTATGCTGATTTGTTGGTTCATACGCGAACATTTAGATTGGTCGCTTCAAAATATCCACTGAGTAAGTTGTCATACGACAATATAAGTACTTATCTTTCAAGAAGACTTAAACAAGATAGTAATCTCCATAAGGCTACTTTAGGTGCGGAAAGAAACAAAATTGAGAAACATAAAAATTGGCTTCAGAACAACCTGAAAAGTGCCTTTGGTGACGTATTACAAAATGGTAGTGAAACCCCAGCGTTTTATCACATACGACGTAAGCGATACCTTGTATTTGGTTTTATGCTGCCCACAGGAAAAGCTAAAAAAATAAATACAGAGCTGCCTAAGCTAAATCTATTAGTCAAAAATACTAAGGAATTTCAGAAATACATTATTAAAGTTGAACAACAGTCTCTAGTTTTTGAAGCTCACCGCATCAGTACCTCATACGCGAATCATGAAGTTCTCACAGATATGCAAATTGAGCAAAAGAAAATCTTAATGTCACACACTGATGCTAGCAATGACTGGTTTGCCTTAAAAGGTACTCGCTTTTCCGTGGGTTTTAGACCGATCAAGGTAAAAGAGGCGGTATAAGCTGATGGAAAAAACATTTTTAGTCGATGTAAGTATTGTTTCTGTTTTTGGCAGTCTGGGCGCTAATAAGGCTTATTTAGGCGATGTGTTAGCTGGTCAGGTAATCGAAGATGAAACATTTAGATTTCGTCCCTATGAGCAAATTGTTACCTCCATAATTGTTAGCAAAAGATTTGTTGATAACAAGATGGAGGTCATCACACACAACGGTAACTGCTATTCACTATCCGATAAGCCCAAATTATTCAGTGTAACGACTGATGAACTCGCTACTATGCGCTTAGGACAATATACACCTGAAACGATTTTAAAAATGAGATAGCTCAAATAACGTATATTTTTAAGTATAAATTTTAAAAAAATCATGTAATAAATTTGCTTTGAATTGAATGCGCAATAAAAAGTAAAGCTACAAACCAGACTAAAATAACCGCAATTGCGCTAATATAGCTTATTGGCTTTTCGTTATATTGTTGAGCTTTTATTTTTGCGATTCGTAATATTTTTTTTGGGGTTAAATAAATAATTAGTGCAAAACCAAGAGGCAGAATTATAAAGTCATCTATCAACCCCAATATTGGTATGAAATCTGGAACTAAGTCTATCGGGCTTAGTGCGTAAGCTGCGACTATAATTGCAATGGCTTTTACATACTGTAGTGGTACAGTGATTTTGGCCACTACAGTTAAGATTGTAATCCCACACAAAACGTCACTTAAGTGTGAGATATTCGTTCATTATAAAAATTTTTCTATCTAGATAATTCTTTTATTTTCTTCCTAGAAAACCAACTGTATAAAACAGGCAGCACAAATAATGTTAATAAGGTTGCCGTAATTAATCCTCCGACAATAACACTTGCTAAAGGACGTTGTATTTCAGCACCAACACCGCTAGACATTAACATTGGGATTAAGCCCAATGCTGAAGTGATAGCCGTCATTAATACGGGTCTTAATCTAGAGGTTGCGCCATCAAAAACGGCTTTGGAGGTGTCTAACCCATCTTTAATACGTTGATTGATGCTCTCTACCATTACTACACCGTTTAATACTGCAACGCCGAATAAGGTAATGAACCCCACCGAGCTAGGCACTGATAAGTATTGGTTTGACAAATACAGAGAAAACACACCACCAATCACAGCAAGAGGTACATTGACTAGTATCAACATAGCCTGACCAACGGAGCCAAAGGCAAAGTAAAGCAATAGTGCTATTAACCCTAATGATAAAGGAACCACTATAGCTAATCTTTTTTGCGCACGCTGCTGGCTTTCAAATTGTCCACCAATAGAAATAGAATAACCGGAAGGCAAATTAACCTTTTTAGCTATTATCTCTCTGATATCAGCTACAACACTACCCATATCTCGATTTTGGACGTTTGCTTGAATAACCACTCGTCTTTGTACATCATCGCGCCTGACTTGCGGTGGACCAGACTCAAATGAAACGGATGCAACATCACCTAAGCGCACCCAAGCCCCAGTTGGTGATTGAAGTCGAATATCTGAGATAGCTTCTTTGTTTCGACGATATTCTTCTTCTAAACGTACATAAATATCGTAGCGTTCATTGCCGTTAATAATTTGCCCTGCCTCGACGCCACCAATGCCGTCTCGCACAACCTCCATTACGTCGATAACGGACAGGCCAAATCGTGACAATTCCTGTCTATTAGGCTTGATCACTAATTGAGCTTCACCAGCAATTTGTTCTAAAGCGACATCTCTAGCACCTTCAACTTCTTTAATTGCAGCTTCAATTTCCTGACCTTTATTGGCTAACACATCAAGCTCTGGTCCAAATAGCTTGATCGCTAATTGCGCTTTTACACCTGATAATAATTCATCAACACGAGTGGCAATGGGCTGAGAAAAGTTAAGTAGCAACCCCGGAAACTCTTCCAGTGACCTTTCCATTTTAGCTTGAAGTTCATATCGATTAGAAGCGCTTGTCCACTCAGAAACTGGTTTTAATCCTATATAAATTTCTATGTTGTTCACAGGCTCTGGATCTCCACCTATTTCAGCTCGTCCAATTCTGCTCAGGGCATAAGTTACTTCAGGAAAGGTCATTAATTTTTCTTCTAGAATTGGAGCAACAGTAAGTGCTGTATCTAAACTAGAAGAAGGAGCGAGGGTTGCTCTTAAATTAATCGTCCCTTCCTCTAGCTCAGGAACAAATTCAGTGCCAATAAATGGCACTAATGCAAATGCAGAGATAACTAAAACAAGTGAAGCTGAAATGACTAACTTCGTGCGTTTTAATGCGAAAGTAAGCCCTTTTCTGTAAAGTTTGTCTAAAGGTTTTAGTACGAAACTTTCTTTTTCTTTTACACCAGTTTTAAACAGATAAGTAGCCAGAGCAGGCACAACAAACAAGGCCACCATGATGGCAGATACTACCGCTAAGATGATACTGATTGCCATAGGTTGAAAGAGTTTTGCTTCTACCCCTTCGAAGCTAAATAATGGCGTAAATACCACTAAGATAATAGACGCTGCAAAAAATACCGGACGGGCGACTTCTTTGCCTGCTTCCTTGAGACGCAATTCAATACCGTGATCATCATGCTCAACATCGTGTGGGTCTGTGTCAGAGGCAGGAACTCTAGCGTGAACACTGTCTGAGTTAGTTGAATCTGGCTTATTTAAATGTTTAAACATGTTTTCAACCATCACCACCGAACCATCGACCAACATACCAATAGCCACAGCAATTCCACCCAGTGACATAAGGTTGGCAGAAATACCCCACCAAGCCATGATCATCAAAGCAATGCCAATTGAGATAGGAATTGAAATTAAAACCAAAAAGGTTGCCCGTAGGTTCATTAAGAAAAGCGCCAGTACAATACAGATGAAAACAAAAGCTAATGCTAGTGCTTCAACGACGGTATTAACTGCTTTCTCAATTAAATCAGCTTGATCATAGAAGGGTTCAAAGCGAACGCCTTTTGGAAGCGCTTGATTAATTAGTGGTATTCTTGCATTGATTCCATCAATGGTGGCCTTAGTGTTTGACCCCATCCGCTTCAATACAATACCTGAAACCACTTCACCTAGATTCTCGACTTTGCCCTCTGCTGTTTTGCGAGTCATGGTAACAGCGCCTTGTCGAATTTCGCTGCCCATTCCAACTTTTGCTATGTCAGAAACGGTTATTACTGTTCCATCGAAGGTTTTTACTGGTACTTGCTTGATATTACCGATGCCAGCATCTCCACTTTCAAACCACCCCGTACCTCGAATGACCAGTTGTTCTTGGCCTCGATTCATATACCAGCCGCCAACATTGGCATTATTGCTATCTAGGGCAGTGACGACATCTTCTTGGGTTAGGTCGTATTCAAGAAGTTTTGAAGGATCAATGTTTACTTGGTATTGCCTAACGTTGCCTCCAAAAGACAGAACGTCAGTAACACCATCGACGGGCATGATAAGTAGTTTGACAATCCAATCATTGAGACTTCTAAGTGCCATCGCGTCAAAACCAGCGTCTTTATCTGATATCAATAAATATTGAAATACTTGACCTAACCCAGAGGTGTTCGGTCCCATATTCGGTGTACCAACACCTTCTGGGATCAATTCTTTTGCCGCTTGAAGTCGTTCAAAGACAAGTTGCCTAGCAAAGTAAATATCGGTGCCTTCTTTAAAAACGACAGTGACACCAGATAAACCTGTTTTAGAAATCGAACGTACTTGCTCAACATCAGGCGAGGCGTACATCACAGCTTCTATCGGATAAGTAATAAGTTGTTCAACTTCTTCCGCTGCCAATCCGGGCGCTTCAGTATTCACGGCAACCTGAACGTTAGTGACATCAGGGAAGGCATCCAAATTTAACTTTGGAATAACCATTATTGCACCAACAATAGAGGCAAAAAGAGCGATTAAGATAAGGAGTCGGTTGTTTACGGACCAATCAATAATTTTATTAAACATTGTATTTCTCCTTAGTGGTTGTGCGGATCAAATCCGCCTTTTGCAATTTCAGAAGCAACAAAGAAAGCGCCTTTGGTGACAATTCGTGTTCCACTTTCAACGCCGATTATTTCCCTAAAATCACCTAAGGCTCGCCCTAATTCAATTTCTACAGCTTTAAATTCTCCGGGGTGGTCTTCAACGAATATGGTCCAATCACCATCAGCACCGCGGACCAAGGCTTCTTCCGGCACAGCCATTACTTTCTCTTGGGTTGAAAATTGAAAATAGACTTTTACAAACATACCTGAATGGAGGTTGTCGTCTTTGTTTTCGACTGACAGACGAACTATCCTCGTTCTAGTTAATGGATCGATAGTGTGCGCTTCTTGAATGACTTTTGCGTTGTAACTTTGCCCCTCTAATTTGACTATCCCCGGAGAGTTTTTGGACAAATCAAGCTTTTTATTAGGCGAAACTTTTGCTTCTACCCATAGTTGCTTTTCGTCTGCTAGCAACATCACAGTATCACCAGCATTAACGCGTTGTCCTTGGATAAAATCGTCTTGAAGCACTACGCCTTCACGCTGTGCTGTTAATGTATATTGCCCAAATGCTTTAATGTCTTTGTTAGAAATACTCTGAATTGCTTTTTCAGTTAACCCTAAAGCAATGAGTTTTCCGTAAGAAGCGTTGTAAGTTGTTTCAGCTAGCAACAAGCGGCTTTCGCTGACGGTTTTATTGCCTAGTTTTTTAATGCGTTGCCATTCTGTTGAAGCGATTAAATAGTCCGCTTGTGCTTGTGCCATCGCTTCACTAAATAATGTGACTAACTTTTGGCCTATTTCTACGTGTTCTCCAAGAGCTGCATGGCGACTAATAATGACCGATTCAGTACGAGGAGATACGACATAACTTCTGTAACCATTTGCCTTGATTTCACCGGGTGCGTATATCGAACTGTATTGATATTCTGGGATGACGCTTTCTACTTTGATGTTAGCAAGTGACATATTTTTCGGGCTAAGAGTTATACCTTCTTCATGTTCGTCTTCTTTATTCTCATTTCCGTGGTCATGGTCACCTTTTTCTTCCTTATGTCCTTTTTCGTGGCCGTGCTCGTCAAGATCTTCTTCTTGACCTTTTAGGCTTTCTCTTTCTGAGTACTCACTATGCTCAGGGTGTTCTTTAGCATGAACTCTCTCGTTCTCAGAGTGTTTATGTTCTTTTGTGTCTTGTTTGGAAAGCTTTGTGACAGAATCAGTAACATCTGACGACTGTGCAAAAGCATCATGACTTGTAGTAAGCCCTACTAACAGGCTGCTAATTACTACGGCTAATAATTTTTTACTAAATATTGTATTCATTTTTGTAACCTATATTTTTTATAAATTTAAGATTTCGCTTCTTTCGCTAATGAAAAATTAGCGCGTTCAAATCTCAAGTTTTGATAACTGACCTATACTTAAAACGAAGGATATTTCTGCAAGCTTAAATTGCTTTTCCAACCGGATGCCTGCATGAAGCGCTTCCGCGCGTTGATTTAATGCGAGTAAATAATCAGAAGTATTTATGTCACCAGCTTCCCAGCGTTTGTTGAGTAACTTTGCGCTGCTAGCCAACCTGCCTTGGGTGAGTTTGTGCCATTGCTGGTAGTAATTTTTACTGACAGTCAGCGACTCATAATTAGCTTTTGCTTCAAAAGACTGTTTTCGGTAAATTGAATGAAAGTGGGCCTCTGCTGCAATGGCTTCTGAATAAGCGGCTTTAACAGTATCTGAATAGTTATTTCTGATGTTTAAAGGAATTGAGAAAGTCACACCAACCAAGTCTTCATCTCCACTTTTACCTGCGCTAACTCCAATGGTTGGATTAGGTTTAGATTCCATAGTGGTTAGTTGAGCTTTAGATTGTTGCCCCTTCCATTGCGCTCTTGCGAGTTTAACTTTTGGATGATCCTCAACCCACTGTGAATCAAATGAATAGCTTGTTGCTCCAAAAGTAAATAAGGGTAAATTGGCGGTATTAGGCGTCCAATCTGGCAATAACTCCTGAACCTTTATCTCTGCATTTTTAAAAGCAATTTGAGACTCAGATATTTCACTAAAAATTTGCGACAAGTTTAAATAGACTAGCTCAGCGTCAAGTGGCTCTAGAAGTCCAGCTTTTCGTTTGTCTTCAACAATTCCAACGAGCGTTTGCAATTGCTCTTCTCTTTCTGAAAGTAACTGAGCAGCTTTTTTTGCTGCTTGCCAATTAACTAATGCAGTTAAGGCATTAGCCTTTTTAGAATCGAGTAGAGATAACAATTGTTGCTGGTTTGCATAAACATCAATTTCACCAATGGTTTTATTTGTTGATTGCTTATCCCAAAAATCTATCGTTTGACTGATACCAATAGAGTAATTATCAAAATCACCTTCTTTTTCATAGTTTGCTTCAAGCTCTGGGTTATATACGGCTTGAGTTAAACTTTTGGCTCTATGATTACTTGCATTAAGTAACTCTTTTGCCGCAACAACTTCGGGATCTTTATTTATTTGACTATCTAGCCATGAAATACTTTTCTGTTTGCCATAAGTGGCAACTGAAAAACTCACAGCCATGCATAAAGACAGGACTAAACCTGCATTTTTTAAATATATATACATAAAAGTTCTTAATTTTAAAATTAATAAACACGAACCCTTTATCCATTGTTAAAGAATAAATAGGTCATTAAAAATTAATCTAATTAAGAAATAGGTGGGCGATGTATCGCTTCTAGGAAGGCTTTTGTCTGGTCAAATTGATAAGGAGTTTTATTGATAATATTTAGCTTACCATCGACATTTGAATTACTGACTAAAATCCAAGATAAGTGGCTGCCACTGCAATGACCACAGTGATGACAATCCTTTACATCGTGCTGTTCATCATCTGTATTATCATTTAAAACATTTCGATCATCGTCATGATCATGTTGAGTTTGAAGGTGCTCTATATCTATCTGGTGATTCTCAGATGTTGCGGATACAACAGCAGTTAACGATTGCAAAACAATAGAAACGACTAATAGTATTTTTAGCACAACATTAAGGTTCAAAGTTATTACCTGTTAAATATAGTATTTAAAATACTAGCAGAAACTATTTACTTAAACTAGCCAATTTAGTTACTTCCCAATCTTTTCAAATTAAATAACTTTTTATTTGACTCTATAGCCACTATAGATTTTATACTTATTTTAATATTGTTTCGGAATGTTAAATATGTCAGAAAAATGTAGTGGTAAGTGTCAATCATCTCCTACCAACGAAGACGTAAAAATTGATACACAATTAGATAACTATAGTGGCGCGTTTGTCAGTACATATAAAGTGCCTCAAATGGACTGTCCTTCAGAAGAGAGATTGATCAGATTAGCACTTGACTCAATTCAGCCTTCAGTTGGATTGCAGTTTGATATTCCTAATCGCTTAGTCAAAGTTTTTCATGATGAAAATTTAGATGAGATAACAAAAAAGTTACAACAACTTAAACTCGGTGCAGAGTTAGAGTCAACTAAACAAAGTTGCAGTACAGAAGCTGCAAAAGCAAAAGACTTAGCCCAAAAAAATGAGATGAAAGAAGCATCAACCCTAAAATGGTTGTTAGCCATTAATGGAGTCATGTTTTTTATAGAAGTAATTGCTGGGATTATTGCACAGTCTGCTGGCCTAATTGCAGACTCATTAGATATGTTTGCTGATGCTGCTGTGTATGGTTTAGCTATTTATGCCGTAGGTAAAAGTATTAGCATGAAACTTAGAGCAGCACATATATCTGGTGTGCTTCAAGTTATTCTAGCGCTAGGTGCTTTGAGCGAAGTCGTAAGACGCTTTGTTTACGGTAGTGAACCGATCTCTTCTTTAATGATGATATTTGGTGGAATAGCACTAATCGCTAACGTTGCTTGTCTGTTTTTGATATTTGGCAACAAAGAAGACGGCGCTCATATGAAAGCGAGTTGGATTTTTTCAGCAAATGACGTTATCGCAAACGTTGGTGTAATTTTAGCTGGCTTATTAGTTACAGCAACAAGCAGTCGTTATCCAGATTTAGTGATTGGTTTGATAATTGCTCTTGTCGTTTTAAACGGTGCTCGCCGCATCTTACAGCTAAAGTATTAAGCAGAGAAATGAAAATAATGCACTCATCGTATATCAAATCAAATATATCATACGTGATAATGATTTTAATCGCGGTGCAATCTGTGTTTTTTTCGCTAGAAGAGCTTGAAGTAAACTTAATTGAAAGTTCTTTTAATACATCACTAACTGAGTCTATTACCCCGCTAAAATCTCCAGAAACCTCCAATATATTTGAGGTGAGTAATAGCAACACTTCAATTGATAATTGTAATTTTTGTTGCTGTTGTCACTTATTTTTAAATGCAGATTATTCTTGTAACATTTTACAAACAATAGAATATTTCCTTACCTACGCCTTAGTTTCTCCTGAGCTAAAAGGCTATATCTCGGTGCCATTCCGCCCACCTAAATACGCCTAAATTTTATAGAAAATTATGAAAGGTCAAATGTTAATGACCGAAAAAAACATATAAATTTATAGGAAAGTATACATGGCACTTAATACCTGTGTGCATCGCAAGATAGCAATTTTGAGGTGTGTAACACCTCGGCTTAAATATATCGCGTTTCTCGCGTTGTCACTTTTTACATTTAATGTTTATGCCTTTGAAAAGCAGTTAAATCTTCAAGAGGCAATTCAGTGGACGCTTAAACAAAATCCTGAACTCAAAATATTTGATTTCAAACAAACCGCATTAACAGGACAAGAACAAACAGCAAGTTTAAATCCTGCTTATGAACTAGAAGTTGAAGCTGAGAACTTTGCAGGCTCAGGTGAATTTAATGCATTCGACAGTGCTGAATTAACAGTCGCTCTATCTTCGGTTATCGAAATGGGAGATAAACGCTCAGCGCGGATTGGACTTGTTTCAAAATCAAGAGCACTACTCAATGCTGAGAAAGAAGTCTCTGCGCTTAATTTAATGGCTCAAGTCACTGAGAAGTACGTGGAAGTACTTGCAGCCCAACAAAGAGTTATATTGGCAGAAAATGCTTTGAGCTTAGCACAAGAAACGTTAGAGATTGTATCTCAGCGTAACCGCGCAGGTGCTACTCCTGAGGCTGAAGTGAAACGCTCAAAAGCAGTTATTGCTCAGGCTAACCTCACCCTTCAATCTGAACAAAAGCGCTTGGAATATCTAAAGCTTTCTTTATCAGCTTACTGGGGAGAAACATCAGTGTCATTCTCTAGAGTAACTGGAGATCTGTTTCAGTTTGGCAATGATAGTGATTTTAGTAGTCTCTTTGCGAAATTAGAGAAAAACCCTGCTATTCAAGTTTATGCAAGTGAGCAGCGACTAAAAGAGGCCGAATTACAGTTGGCTAAAACAGAGTCAACGGCCAATATCAAATGGTCTGTTGGTGTTAGGCGCTCTCAAGAAGTCAATGATACGGTACTGGTCGCTGGCTTTAGCTTACCTTTGTTTGCTGAAAAGCGAAATTCTGGTGCAATCGCTAGTGCGCTAGCAGAGCGTGACCAAGTTGCCATAGAGAAAGAGGCGACTAAGTTGAGGTTTAGAAATCACTTACTACGAGCATACTCCAATAGAAAACAAGCCATATTAACAGCTAATTCATTAAAGCAGTCGGTTATCCCAATGCTTGAAGATGCACTGGAAGATACTCAAGACGCCTATCAAAAAGGTCGATATGGATATCTTGATTATGTATCGGCTAGACAAGAGCTGTTAAATGCTCGGCGAACCCTCATTGATGCGGCATCTGCTGCCCTAATTTATGGCGCAGAGATAGAAAAACTAACAAACGAAGCGCTGTCACTCTAAATAAACATCACTTTAAGTTTAATAACAATTTATTGATTCAGTTATTAACTGAATCGTTTAGGAATTCAAAATGAAAAACTATTTACTCGCACTATTGATTTTTATTGGGTATCTATCACCCATTCAAAGTGTTATCGCTAGTGAAGATGAACATGAAGGCGAAGAAGGCATTAGCAAAATAAACAATAACATGGCAAAAAGGCTTGGTGTTGAAACAGCCTATTTAGCTTCAAAAACGTTGAACCAAACTATCCCTGTATACGGCGCTACGACGATAGGCGCTGAACAATTATTTCAAGTTGGCGCTAGATATAACGGCGTTATAAAGACAATTAACTCCACTGTTGGTGATAAGGTAAAAAAAGGAGATCTATTGGCCGTTATTGAATCTAACGAAAGCTTAAATACCTATAAAATAACGTCCCCTGTTTCTGGGGTAGTTTTACAGAGAAATGGAAATGTTGGCGGTATCACGCAAAACACTAGCTTGTTTGAAATCGTCAATTTTGACACCTTGTGGGCTGAATTTAAGGTGTTTACCAGCCAATATAATCAAATCAAAGTCGGTCAGCATGTTGATATTGAGCAAGGTGAACACGCATTCAGTTCAGTCATCACTAATATTATTCCAGCTAAAGACCAACCTTATGTATTGGCACGGGTACGATTAAACAACACTGAGTTAAAGCTAACGTCAGGTCAATTATTAAAAGGCAACGTCAAAATAAATCAATTCAAGGTGGATTTAGCCGTTGAGAAAGTTGCTATCCAAGAGCTAGGTGGACAATTAGGTGTATTTGTTAAAGAAGATGAAGAGTACGAATTTGCACCGCTTGTATTAGGACGTTCAGATAAGAACTATATCGAGGTTATTGGTGGCCTCAGTAAAGACACTGAATATGTAAACAAAAACAGTTATCTGATAAAAGCAGATATATTGAAATCTGAAGTAGAAGACGACGATTAGGAGACGCAATATGATTGAATCAATTTTGCGTCTTGCAATAAATAGGCGCTATTTAGTATTAAGCTTGCTGATGGTAATCATCGGCGTTGGTATGTGGAGTTATCAAAAACTTCCCATTGATGCTGTTCCAGATATAACAAACGTGCAGGTACAAATAAACACTTCTGCCCCCGGTTATTCACCTTTGGAAGCGGAACAAAGGGTGACCTTTCCTGTAGAAACAGCCTTAGCCGGATTGCCAAAGCTGTCTCACACCCGCTCCCTGTCAAGATATGGATTATCTCAAGTAACCGTTATCTTTGAAGAGGGAACCGATATTTATTTTGCTCGCAACTTAATCAATGCAAGATTAGCTGCGATAAAAGGCGTTATTCCCTCTGGCTTAGAGCCAGAAATGGGTCCTATTTCGACAGGGCTTGGCGAAATATTTATGTATACCGTACAAGCTTCTCCTGACGCTAAAATGCCTAATGGAGAGCCTTATACCGCTATTGCCTTAAGAGAAATACAAGACTGGATCATTAAACCGCAATTGGCTCAAGTTAAAGGCGTCATTGAGGTCAACAGTATCGGCGGCTACAACAAGCAATATCACATAACGCCTAAACCCGAAAAATTACTTTTTCATCAGGTAACCTTTGAAGAAATATCTGATGCATTACGTAAAAACAATGACAACCGTGGCGCAGGTTATATCGAACAAAACGGACAGCAAGTGTTAGTGCGCTCCATTGGGCAACTTGAGACAATAGATGAGATCCTCAATGTCATCATCAAAAAGTACAATGGTATTCCTGTAAAAATAAGTGATGTTGCCAATGTTGCTATTGGCAAAGAACTTAGAACAGGGGCTGCTACTCGTAATGGCATTGAGACAGTGCTTGGTACAACCATGATGCTGATTGGTGAGAATTCTCGCACCGTTGCCTTAGCAGTTGAACAGAAGCTCAGCGAAATACAAAAATCTCTGCCAAAGGGCATTACCGCTGAGCCTGTTTACGACAGAACAACATTAGTAGATAAAGCGATTGCAACCGTTACCAAAAACCTCGTTGAAGGTGCGCTTTTAGTTATTGTTGTGTTATTTATTCTACTTGGAAATTTACGTGCAGCTCTCATTACCGCTGCTGTTATCCCTATTTCCATGTTAATGACAATCACAGGTATGGTGCAAGCAGGAGTATCTGCCAATTTAATGAGTCTCGGCGCATTGGACTTTGGCTTGATAGTGGACGGGGCTGTAATCATCGTTGAAAACTCTGTCCGTAGGTTAGCACAGGCCCAACACAACGGTCATAGGCAAGACTTAAGAGAACGCCTAAATACCGTTTTTGAAGCCACTTCAGAAGTGATACGTCCAAGCTTGTTTGGTGTGGCAATTATCACTGTTGTTTACATCCCCATTTTCACGCTAACTGGCGTTGAAGGGAAAATGTTCCACCCTATGGCGGCAACTGTCGTTATGGCGTTAATTTCCGCAATGATCCTTTCAGTTACACTGGTTCCTGCTGCTGTAGCTGTGTTTATGAAAGGTAAAATCAGCGAAAAAGAAAGTGTAGTTATTCGTTCAACCAAGTCTATTTATGAACCATTGTTAAAAATGGCGATGAAATTTCGTTGGATTATTGTTTCATTCTCAACGCTGTTAATGGGGTATAGCCTTTGGTTAGCAACTACGCTTGGGACAGAATTTGTTCCTCAATTAAATGAAGGTGATATTGCACTACAGGCATTAAGAATTCCATCGACTGGCCTAGAGCAATCAGTAGAAATGCAAGAAGTACTTGAGCAACGTATTAAAGCGTTTCCTGAAGTTGATAAAGTATTCTCGCGCATCGGCACACCAGAAGTAGCAACTGATCCAATGCCACCGAGTATTGCTGATATCTTTGTTATTTTAAAACCACGTAAAGATTGGGCCGAACCTTCAAAGCCAAAGAGTGAATTAGTTGAAGAAATGGAAGAGGTACTGAAAAACATTCCGGGCAACAACTATGAATTCACTCAGCCTATTCAAATGCGTTTCAATGAATTGATTTCTGGCGTTAGAGCTGATGTGGGCATCAAAGTATTTGGCGATGATTTGGATCGGTTATTACTTACCGCAAAAGATATTCTAAATATTGTGAAAACCGTAGATGGTGCAGCAGATGCCAGAATGGAACAAGTCACAGGTGTTCCATCTTTATCGGTAATCCCTAAACGCGAAGCACTTGGTAGGTATGGATTGAACGTTACCGAATTGCAAGACTGGGTTGCCACTGCAATAGGGGGGGAATCTGCGGGGATCATTTATGAAGGAGACAGACGATTTGAGTTAGTTGTTCGTCTACCGGAGCAAACTAGAACGGATATTGATGGTTTGAAATTTCTGCCGCTTCCACTTGAGAATGGTAACTATGTGCCACTTGAAGAAGTTGCAGAGCTTAAATCTGAGTCTTTACCTGCTCAAATTAGCCGTGAGAGCGGTAAAAGAAGAGTTGTGGTTACCGTCAATGTTCGTGGTAGAGATTTAGGCGGTTTTGTCAAAGAAGTGAAAGCTAAAATTAATCAGGAAGGAGAAATTCCAGCAGGATACTGGCTTGATTATGGCGGAACCTTTGAACAGCTAGAGTCAGCGAGTAAAAGATTAAGCTTAGTTGTGCCGATCACACTAATTGTTATCTTAGGTATTTTGGTTATTGCATTTGGTTCATTAAAAGATGCATTGATCATTTTCAGTGGTGTACCGTTAGCATTAACTGGGGGCGTAATTTCTCTTTATTTAAGAGACATGCCTTTATCTATTTCGGCAGGTGTCGGCTTCATAGCATTGTCAGGTGTTGCCGTATTAAATGGCTTGGTTATGTTGGCTTTTATTCGAGATCTTTGGCATGAAAAAGGCGACCTTTACGTAGCGATCATTGAAGGTGCCATCATTCGTTTAAGACCTATTTTAATGACGGCACTGGTCGCAAGTTTAGGTTTTATTCCAATGGCGTTAAACACTGGAATTGGTGCAGAAGTGCAACGACCACTAGCAACAGTTGTTATCGGCGGTATTATATCTTCTACAATTTTAACTTTGTTTGTATTGCCTATTTTATATCAATGGGCGCATGGCGCTGAGAGCAGTAAACAGCAATCTGACGAAATTTAAAAACAAAAAAGCAGCTTAATTTATGTTTAAGCTGCTTTTATATTTAATCTTTTTATTTTAATTTTTAAAGTTTAATTCGCATCATCTCGGCAAGTCTCTTTAGGAAACTCAAATTCAATGGTTGTATGAGACAAGCGATAGGCAGAAAGTCTCTTAGCCACTTGTTCCTTAAGTTTAATTAATTCATCAACGTCAATTTTTTCGACTAATTCTATGTGAGCGGTTAATACGTGACTTTCGCCATCTAACGACCAAAAATGCAGATGATGTACGCCATTAACTTCTGGAAGGTTAGTTAGCGACTCTTTTATACTTTCTTGAGTTTCTTCATCTGGCGCGGCCTGAAGAAACAAGACAATTGTTGATTTCAGATTTTTAAAAACATTGAACAAGATAAACAATGTGAAGCCAATAGATAGTAACGGATCTAAAATGGGCAAATCTACAAATAACAGCACAATAGATACAATAAGCACAGCAACCCAGCCAAGTACGTCTTCAAGCAAGTGCCATGTAAGTACTTTTTCATTTAAGGTTTCTCCAGCTTTTAATTTTAATACAGCATATCCGTTAACGGCAACGCCGAGTATCGCTAGCCCTAACATCCCCTCGACAACAGGCATTTCAGGATTGGACAACCTCGGTATTGCTTCAAATAAAACCCAAATAGAACCAATAATCAAAACGATACTATTTACCAATGCACCAAAAAGTGTAAGTCGGCGATAACCATAGCTGAATTTGTCTGATGCTTCTTTATCTGAAAAACGACTTAAAATCCATGCAAAACCTATAGAAAGACTGTCACCAAGATCGTGAACGGCATCTGCCATTATCGCAGTACTGTTGGTTAGCCAACCCCCAATAAATTCGATAATAGTAAATATCACATTAAGGAAAAATGCCCAGCCAATCCGGTCGTTTTTACCATGCTGATGACTGTGATTATGGTTGTGCATTTTGTACCTCCAGTACTGTCGTCTTTCTTATTTTGGCGACATTGAAGTTGATCAGGTGACGGATCACTCGCTGATACATCCAACGTTTAACGCCTGACAAATTAGTGCCTTTTTCTTGGTAGAACTTATCAGGAGAGTCATAAAGTCCGAAATCATCATGAATACCTTCTTTTTGAATATAGGTATCAGTTCCGCGCCAATTTGTATCTGGAGCAGAGAAGCATTTTGTCGCAACACCATAGCCACAAAAGTTATCTTTTTCTTCGCTAAATTTCTGTTGTAACGAAGTGAGATATTGCTCATCCAAGATAAAGCCTTCTAAGTTGATCCAACGTCCATCAAAGTAAACCTCTACCCAACTGTGGATAATGTATTTCGGCGCTAACCAAAAAACATAGATTGGTATGGCACCTTTCTGTAACTGTTGGTTTATAGTAAACCCGTGAAATCGGCATGGAATGCCTAATCCACGCAATAGAGCCATTAGTAGATTGCCTTTGGTATTGCATTGACCATAACCATCAGACAGCACTTCACTCGCTGAAATATCATCGCTCTTGTTGTAACCAAACAAAATTTCATCTTTCACAAATTGGTATGCTGCTCCAATTTTGTTGAAATCGTCTAAGCTTTGCCATCCTCGCTGATCGATCAGGGATTGGATATCTTTGTGTTCAAAATTAACGATATTCGTATTGTTTAAATATTTCTCAGTCATTTTTTATATATCCTTTTCGTTGCATACTTATACTATAGAGCCTATAGTAACTATAGAGTCAAGTGTCTGGGGAAAATTGATGAAAATAGGCGAATTGTCTAAAAAATCGGGCTGTTCTATACAAACGATTCGATATTATGAAAGAGAAGGATTACTGTTAAATCCAAACCGTTCAGAAGGTAATTTCAGGCTGTATGATAGTAAAGCACTTAAACAATTGGAATTCGTAAAACATTGTCGCAGCCTAGATATATCACTTAATGATATTAAACGTCTTATCGAATTAAAAAATAAGCCAGAAGAAAGCTGCTCTAGCGTTAATGCATTAATTGATCAGCAACTTGCACTAGTGAATAAACGCATGAAAGAATTAAGGGCGCTTAAAGCTGAATTACAACAGATGGCAAGTGCTTGTGGGTCAGACAATACAATTGAAGCCTGCGGGATCATTAAAACATTGGACAGTTGAAACGTAATATAAGAAATCAATTGATTTACTATAAATTTTACTGATGTAAATCAAGCGATTGAATAAAATAAATAGTGTTTAATTTACAAAGAGAAGAAAATACATTAACATTTTGCAGGTATTTTGTTGAGAGAACTTTATGTTTAAACCACTTTCAAAAGTCTTAGTTGTTGTAGCTATGCTGATTGCCTTTGTTGGGCAAGCATTTGTGTATTCTGCTATGCCTTGCGAAATGTCATCAGGTTCTCACGAATCACACATGAACATGAACATGGATCATGGTGATATGAATAAAAGCAGTAATGGTCAATCAGAAGATTGTTGTGACGTTGAATGTATTTGTCCTGCAAATGCTTGCTCATCTACGACAGTCCTAAATTCCAGTATTGATTCGACAGATATTCAAATATTCAGTGAATCTGTAGCTGCTCTGCAATCTAAACAACCTCATTCAATTTCCACTTCCCTTTATCGTCCACCAATTTTTGCCTAATACAGGATTAGTGCGTCCAAATTTCTCGCACATGTAATTAATTTTTCTGTTAGTCAATATAGCGTCGTAGCGCTATAGATATTTTCCAGCGATGTCTGGGGGCAAAAATGATCAATAAGTATTTAAAAATAGCAGTAGTAATGCTGCTTTCACCTGCGTTTGCAAACGCCAACGAACATAACCATGCACACAATAACGACGTAACACCTTTGGAGTTAATCGTTTATAAAACCCCTACTTGTGGGTGTTGTAAAAAATGGATAACTCATATTGAAGACAAAGGGATCGTTGCGCATTCCAAAGATTTCCGAAACATCGGCAACATCAAAACTAAGTATGGTATCAAACCTAATTACCGTTCATGCCACACGGCAGTGAGTAGAAATGGATTTGCCTTTGAAGGTCATATACCTGCTAAATTTATTCAGCAGTTCTTATCAGAAGAACATCCCAATGCGATTGGGCTTTCAGTTCCAGCAATGCCAGTTGGCTCTCCCGGTATGGAAGTCGATGACCGCTTTATGCCATACAACGTGTTAATTCTATTTAAAGATGGAACGAGCAAAGTCTATGCAAAAGTTAAGACATACGAGGAGCAATTCTAATGAAATTGAACTCTTCAAACCTTACTTCACTTTCAACTGCATTAATACTCGGCTTATCTGTATTCTCAGCTCAAGCTGAGAAAGTAGTGTCGCTTGAACAAGCTATCACCTTAGCTCAGCAAAATGATCCTTGGCTTCATGGTAGCCGATTGAAACAAAGTGCAGTTGAAAATAGAAGTATTGCTTCAGGTACTTTGCCTGATCCGAAAGTATCGCTAGGGATAATGAATTTACCAACAGATACTTGGGATTTAGATCAGGAAGGAATGACTCAGCTAAAGGTTGGCGTCTCTCAAATGTTTCCGAGAGGCGACAGTCTAGAGATCAAGAAAGACCAGTTACAAATTGAGAGCTTACGATATTCCTCTAAGTTTAATACAAATAGCCTTACAAAAAGGGAACAAAGAAACTGGCGCATCCGTTGTGGAAATGGCTGAAGCTGAATATATGGTTACCGCAACGGGGTATATTCAATCAGTTAGTGATATAGAGAAAATTCCACTTGGTATTAACGAACAAGGCACGCCGTTGCGTATTGGAGATGTTGCCAACGTTAACCTTGGTCCTCAAATGCGCCGTGGTATCGCAGAACTTAATGGCGAAGGCGAAGTTGTTGGTGGTGTTGTCGTTATGCGCTTTGGTGAAAATGCTCAACAAACCATAAATGGGGTAAAAGAAAAGCTTGAGTCGCTCAAATCTTCTTTACCAGAGGGGGTGGAGGTTGTCCCTGTCTATGACAGATCGAAGTTAATAGATCGTGCTGTTGATAACCTTTGGAGCAAGTTGCTAGAGGAGCTTGCAGTCGTGGCTATTGTCTGTGTGGCCTTCCTATTTCATCTTCGCTCATCTATTGTGGCAGTTATTACTCTGCCATTAGGTATCTTGGTGTCGTTCATTATCATGTATATGCAAGGCATCAATGCCAACATTATGTCTTTAGGCGGTATCGCTATTGCGATTGGTGCGATGACTGATGGTGCAATAGTGATGATTGAAAATATGCACAAGCATATGGAGAAAACACCACTAACAGATGAAAATCGCTGGCAAATTGTTGCTAAGGCTGCGAGTGAAGTAGGCCCTGCACTATTTTTTAGCTTACTGATCATTACAGTCTCATTCTTACCTGTATTTATCTTGGAAGCGCAAGAAGGAAGAATGTTCTCTCCGCTCGCCTATACAAAAACCTATGCAATGGCGGCATCAGCAGGTTTGGCGATCACATTGGTGCCTGTTTTGATGGGCTACTTTATTCGAGGCAAAGTTGTTTCTGAAAAGAAAAACCCGTTAAACCGATTATTGATTGCTATCTACATGCCTGTTTTAAAGCAAGTCATGAAGTTTCCAAAATCGACAATAGTAGCAGCAATATTAGTGACTATCGTTGGCTTTTGGCCTGTCGATAAAATTGGTAGTGAATTCATTCCGCCATTGGATGAAGGCGATCTCATGTATATGCCTACTACCTATCCCGGTATTTCAATTGGTAAAGCAAGGGAGTTATTGCAGCAAACAGACAAGCTTATTCGCACTGTGCCAGAAGTTGAAACTGTATTTGGTAAAGTAGGAAGAGCTGAAACTGCAACCGATCCTGCACCTTTAACCATGATTGAAACCTTTATTCAATTGAAGCCACAAGAGCAGTGGCGAGAGGGTGTGACTACTGAATCGTTAAAAGCTGAGTTTGATAAATTGGTTAAGTTTCCGGGCTTAACGAATGCTTGGGTTATGCCAATCAAGACCCGAATCGACATGTTAGCAACAGGCATAAAAACGCCTGTGGGTATTAAAGTCGCCGGACCAGAGCTTGATGTGATTCAGGAAATCGGCCAACAAATAGAGCAAATTTTACCCGAAGTTACAGGCACAGCATCAGTTTACTCAGAGCGAGTTGCAGGTGGACGATATATCAAGGTTGATATTTCACGCGATAAGGCAAGTCGCTTTGGGTTAAACATCGAAGATGTTCAACAAGTGGTTTCTACAGCTATTGGTGGTATGAACGTTACCCAAACGGTAGAAGGTCAAGAGCGTTACCCTGTTAACTTACGCTATCCGCAAGACTATCGAGACTCTCCTGAGCAGCTATCACGATTACCTGTTGTAACACCAAGTGGTCAACGCATTGCACTAGGTGATGTCGCAGATATTCGAGTTGAGAACGGTCCGCCGGGAATTAAGAGTGAAAATGCTCGTTTAAATGGCTGGACGTTTATCGATATAGACGGTGTTGACGTAGGTACTTATGTTGAAAGTGCAAAAATACACTTGGCTAATAATCTAAAACTACCAGCAGGTTATTCAATTACTTGGGCTGGGCAATACGAATATATGGAAAGAGCGAAAGAAAAGCTCACCTATGTATTGCCTTTAACACTCGCCATTATTGTTATTCTACTTTACTTAAACTTCAGAGCGTTTAGTGAGGTGGCTATCATTATCGTTACCTTGCCGATGGCGATGATTGGTGGCTTATGGTTGATGTATCTGGAAGGGTTTAACTTCTCTGTGGCTGTTGGCGTGGGCTTTATTGCTCTAGCTGGGGTAGCGGTTGAGATTGGTGTGATAATGTTGGTCTATCTCAATCAGGCACTTGCTGAGCTTAAGGAAAAAGCTGAAGAGCGAGCTGAACCTATCTCTGATGATGCATATCAAGATGCATTATTGCACGGTGCAGGCTTACGAGTTCGTCCAGTAATGATGACAGTTGCAACAATCATTATCGGCTTGATGCCCATTTTATATGGTACAGGAACAGGTTCGGAGATTATGAGTCGTATTGCTGCACCTATGGTAGGCGGAATGACAAGTGCTGTGCTACTCACTCTTATTGTGCTCCCAGTAATTTACTCAATCGTTAAAAAGCCAGAATTAAACGCCTTTAACAAGGAGCTTTCTAAGGCGGAGCTAAAAAGTAATGCTTAGCGAAGTTAAGAAACCATAAATAGCAATTTCAATAAACTAAAATAGAGGTAAATATGAAAAAACTAATTAAATTTTTAACCGTAATCAGTGTCGTTTTTAGTAGTGCGGTATTTGCGCATGTGCATCTTGAAAAAAGTGTGCCTGCTGATAATGCAATGCTAATGAATTCTCCAGAAGAGTTAACTTTGGTGTTCACCAAAGAGGTACGGGTTGTAAAAGTTTCATTGGCCAATAAACAAGGCGAAGAATTTAAATTTGGATTCGAGCCTTCTAAAGTCGCTACTAGCAAATTTACATGGAAACTACCTAAATTAGCTCCTGCAAACTATGCTGTGGATGTAACCTTCTTAGGTAACGATGGTCATAAAATGAAACATAGCTTCGGCTTTATGGTTCATTAATAAGGCTGTGTGATTGATATGGAAATGTATATCTGGAATACAGTCATTGTACTGTCAAAAATTGTATTTTACGTCGGCTTTGCCTGTATTGCTGGTTATACATTTTTCAGGCAAATATTTGAGAATAATGAATCTCATACTAATGCTGTAATAAGGAGCTTTCTAAGGCGGAGCTAAAAAGTAATGCTTAGCGAAGTTAAGAAACCATAAATAGCAATTTCAACAAACTAAAATAGAGGTATATATGAAAACATTAATTAAATTTTTAACCGTAATCAGTGTCGTTTTTAGTAGTGCGGTATTTGCGCATGTGCATCTTGAAAAAAGTGTGCCTGCTGATAATGCAATGCTAATGAATCCTCCAGAAGAGTTAACTTTGGTGTTCACCAAAGAGGTACGGGTTGTAAAAGTTTCATTGGCCAATAAACAAGGCGAAGAATTTAAATTTGGATTCGAGCCTTCTAAAGTCGCTACTAGCAAATTTACATGGAAACTACCTAAATTAGCTCCTGCAAACTATGCTGTGGATGTAACCTTCTTAGGTAACGATGGTCATAAAATGAAACATAGCTTCGGCTTTATGGTTCACTAAAATAGGCGGTGTGATTGATATGGAAATGTATATCTGGAATACAGTCATTGTACTGTCTAAAATTGTATTTTACGTCGGCTTTGCCTGTATTGCTGGTTATACATTTTTCAGGCAAATATTTGAGAATAATGAATCTCATACTAATGCTGTAATAGCGAATTTAACGTGGACAAGAACTTATATAGTTATGGCTTTGATCGCTAATATTACTTGGTTCTTTGCCAGTACTGGTGCAATGGCAGAAGAGGGAATTCAGGGGGCGATAGACGCTGATATATTGGCTATTATGTGGGACTCCTCTGTCGGCACTGGAGCTTTGCTTCGAGCGCTTGGGCTAGTTACCGCAATAATCGCTTTAGCTTTAAGGTTCAAACTCGCTGTGAACTCGTACTTAAAACAAAGCGCTTTAATGTTGAGTTTATTAATCCTTGCATACTCATTCACGTTACTGGGTCATATTTCTGAGTTAGGCACAATTGAAAAAGGCTTGCTTATTTTGCATGTGCTCGTTATGGTATGGTGGTTTGGGGCGTTATTGCCACTAAAACAGGCTTGCCATCAGCTAAGTTATGCAGAACTTCATTTGCTGATGGAAAGCTTTGGCAAACAAGCAAGTTTTACAGTGAGCCTATTGTTGGTAGCAGGCCTCTGGCTCGTGATTCAATTGGTCGGAAGTCTTGATGCACTAATAAGCTCAAGTTACGGACAAACACTGTTGTTTAAATTGGCCCTTGTAGTGTCTATTTTGGCACTTGCTGCTAAACATAAACTAATACTCGTTCCACAACTTAAAAATAGTCAAGGCAGGGAGGCGTTATCTAAATCTATCTCGATAGAAATGGTAGTAGCTTTTGCCATTTTATCTGTAACGGCTGGGCTTACTAGTGTTGTTGGCCCTGCAAATTAAAACCTAAAAGAGAGAATGAAAACAATAAATATATTACTTGTTTTATTAATGACGTTTAGTTTCGCAGCAAACTCTCATGGTGATAAGAACAAAGACAAAGGTTTGTTTAAAGGTATAGATACCCCTGCCGCAAAAGTTGTTTTGGCATTTCATCAAGCACTTGAAACTGGCAATCAAAAACAGGCTAGAGCGCAGTTAGCGGATGATGTCACCATTTTCGAGGGAGGCCGCGTTGAAAGGAGCGCTGATGAATATGCTCATCATCATATGTTGTCGGATATGAAGTATTTAGCAGCGATGAAGAGCGACACACTTGAACATCAAGTGACGATACTTGGAAATACCGCTATCTCTGCGTCGCGTAGTCAAACTACAGGTACTCATAAAGGTGTTGAACGCGATTATCAAGGCATGGAAACGATGGTGCTGGAAAAACAAAATGGTGAATGGAAGATTAAGCACATTCATTGGTCACATTAATTTATTGGTTAAATAACGGAGTACAAAATGAGAATTAAAAATCCATTACATCAAATTTCTACACCGCGTAGACGCTTTGTACAAGGTTTAGCTGCTGGCGGTATATTAGCTGCTTTTCCAAGTGTTCTTCATGCAGCTTCATCTTTGATTGCTGGAACTTCAACAGGTACTGCGCCCGAACTAAGTGGAGAAGTAATAGATTTAGTGATAGATGAGTCACCCGTAAACTTCACAGGTGTTGTAAGAATGGCTACAACAATCAATGGCTCAATACCAGCTCCTACCTTGCGCCTCAGAGAAGGTGATGACGTTACTATCAGGGTAACTAATAAATTATCAGTGCCGAGTTCAATTCATTGGCATGGGATCATTCTTCCGTATCAAATGGATGGTGTACCGGGCATTAGCTTTAAAGGCATTATGCCTGGCGAAACGTTTGTTTATAAATTTAAGTTACAACAAAGCGGTACTTATTGGTATCACTCACACAGTGGCTTTCAAGAAATGACCGGTATGTATGGGGCGTTAATTATTGAGCCAAGAGAAAAGGATATTATTAGTGCTGACAATGAGCATGTCATCCTATTGTCTGATTGGACTGATGATGATCCTATGGAGTTATTCCGTAAATTAAAAATTCAGGGGGATGTATTTAACTTTAATCAACCTACTGTTCCAGAGTTTTTTGATGACATTTCAAATAGCAGCGTTTCAAATGCGCTACAACGCCGGGAAATGTGGAATAAAATGAGAATGAACCCTACAGATCTTGCAGACTTATCAGCATCTGCAATGACTTTTTTAATGAATGGTTGTGCGCCTTTGACAAACTGGCGTGGAATGTTTAAAGCTGGCGAAAAGGTTAGGCTTAGATTTATTAATGGTTCTAGCAATACGTTTTTTGATGTAAGAATACCTGAGCTGAAGTTAACAGTTGTACAAGCTGATGGACAAAATGTTGAACCTGTGACAGTAGATGAATTTAGATTTGGTCCCGGTGAAACTTATGATGTACTTGTCGAGCCTAAAAATGACGCATACACAATTTTTGCACAAAGCATGGATCGCTCAGGTTATGCTAAAGGTACTTTATCAATGGCACCTAATATTAATGCACCAGTACCTGCTCTAGATCCCGTTGAATGGTTAACGATGACAGATATGATGGGGAATATGGCCCAAGGTGGTGAGCATTCCGCGATGGCAGGTATGGCAGACATGTCGGGCATGAATTCTAATAAAATGGATCATAGTGCAATGGGTCATGGAGCGATGGCAATGGACCATAGTAAGCATAATATGGGTAAAAACCCACTGGCTGTTCCAAGTCAGAAAGTTCGCCACGCTAAAACAGAATATGGCGCCTCAATTGATGCGCGCATTGATACGCCACGCACAAACTTAGACGATCCTGGTGTTGGGCTGCGCAATAACGGCCGTCGAGTTTTAACACTTGCAGATTTACGCTCTCTTGATGGCATAGTTGACCACCAAGCACCCGAAGCCGAAATTGAGCTGCATTTAACCGGCAACATGGAACGCTACAGCTGGTCTTTTGATGGCTTAGAGTTTGGTAAAAGTACCCCTGTGCATATGAAGCATAATCAGCGGGTACGAGTTATTTTACAAAACGATACCATGATGACACACCCTATGCATTTACATGGTATGTGGAGCGACTTGGAGAACGATCAAGGCGATGTGTTAGTTCGCCGCCATACCATAATGGTACAGCCCGCCCAAAGAATTAGCTTTTTAACTACGCCACATGATCTTGGTCGTTGGGCTTGGCATTGTCATTTACTGTTTCATATGGATGCAGGTATGTTTAGAGAGGTGGTTGTATCATGAGAAATTTAACCTTATCAACAGTACTTACTAGTGCACTATTAATTAGCGCACCGTTATTGAGCCTGAATGTGTTTGCTCAAACTGAAATGGGCGACATGTCTGGCGATATGGCGGGCGATAAAATGCAGCCGCAAGGCGGCGATGCCCCTAAAAATGCTCGCGATCCACACGCTTATGCTAATGGCACAACCTTAACGCAAGGGCCATATGCTTTAGCAGATGGCGAGCGCTTAACCCTTGCAGATGAGTATAAGTTTTACGCTATTTTAGGTGATCGCCTTGAGTATAACGAACAAGCCGATGCTGCTGTTTTCGATTTACAAGCTTGGTACGGCACCACCTTTAATCGATTAGTGATAAAAACCGAGGGCGATGTTAGTTATGGCAAGCTTGAAGAAAATCAAACTGATATTTTATGGGGTCATGCAATTTCGGCTTATTGGGATACGCAAGTCGGTATTCGCTACGATTATTATAAAGAAGGCAAAAACCGTCAATGGTTAGCGTTTGGTATTCAAGGCTTAGCACCTTATTGGTTTGAGCTTGATATGACAGCGTATGTAGGTGAGAGCGGCAATACAGCATTTACAGCACAAGCTGAATATGAGCTGCTTTTAACACAAAGGCTCATTATACAGCCTCGTGCTGAAATAACATTTTATGGTAAAGACGATGAACAAAATGAGCTAGGCAGTGGGCTATCTAGTACTGCTATTGGCGTTAGGGTTCGTTATGAATTTACTCGCCAATTTGCACCTTATGTAGGTGTAGAGTGGACTAATAAATTTGGTAGCACAGCAGATTACGCCAAGCTAAACGAGCAGAGCAGCAACGATACTGAGTTTGTTGCCGGTTTAAGATTTTGGTTTTAATACGAAGAAATAACTACATTGATTTAATGAGAGCTACCGCAATTATATTGATGGTAGCTTTTCATTTTGTCTGGGATTTAAACTATTTTGGTTATATTAGAACAGACATACCTAACGGCTTTTTCTGGAAAGAGCTAAGAGCAATAATTGTAAGTTTGTTCTTGTTTTCTGTTGGTGCCAGTCTGGTTTATTCCTATCAAGGTGGTATATCAGCGAAGAAATTAGCTTGGCGAACGGTTAAGATATCTAGTGCTGCGTTACTAGTGACTTTATCCTCACTATTTACCTTGCCAGAACATTGGATTTACTTTGGTATTTTACACTTCATAGCAGTTGCAACACTTCTATTAGTTTGGTTGGTGGGGAAACCTAAACTTGCTTTGCTGCTATCTTTATTTATTTTTAGCGCATACATAGCGATAGAAATACCGTGGAATTGGCCTTTTAGCTATATTGAACAATATATTTCAAAACATCCTAGTGACTTGGTTACTCTTTTTCCTTGGTTGGCTTTGCCCTTGCTCGGTATCTGGGCTGCAAATTTCCGAATCTTTCGTCTGGCTCCCGCCAATCAACATGCGATAAACCCTTATTTGACATTGCTTAGTCAACACTCTTTACTGATTTATTTACTTCACCAACCTTTGCTTTTTGCTGGCTTTAGCGCTATCGAATGGATCAATTGAATATGAAAGTCCTCTATTTCGGAAATAATCTCTTTTCAAACTGTTTAACATTTATGGTTAACCAAGGCTTTAGTGTTGAAGCTGTTTATATTAATGATGTAGAGGAAAACGCAAGTATCGTTAAACGAATTTGTGGCATACATAAGATAATGACACATTCTTTAAGACCGACTAAAGAAGAACTTGATGAATATATAAAATCTGGAGTAACTCTTTTTGTCGTTGCTGACTATGGATATAGACTGCCCATAACAGATATAAAATATGCCTTTAATATTCATCCCTCACTTTTACCTAAAGGTAGAGGCCCTACGCCATTAACTTACATTGTGGATCTACCAGAATTTGCAGGTGTAAGCATACACAAAATCACATATATGCTTGATGGCGGAGATATCTTACTCCAAGAACAATTTGAAGTAGGACAAAATGAATCCATTTCCTCCTTAATGGTGAAGTCAAGCTTACTTGCGGAATCTTTACTGCAAACCTTGTTAAATGATCTCGAAACTATCTATGAGAGTGCTACGCCACAACAAAAACGATTAGCTACTTATTGGAAGCAACCTAGTATAGAAAGGAGAATCATGTCGTGGCTCAATGATACTCAACAATTTAGGCAAGCAATACGTCAATATGGGCATTTTGGCATCTTAATAACAATTTATGAAGAGCTTTTTATTGTCAGCCAATTAGAGGTGGCCGATTTCAAACATGACTACAAGCTAGGCAGCATAATTTTTGAAGACCAAGCGCTGATTAGTGTGGCTATGAATGGTGGCTTTGCTGTTGTTTTTAAAAGTTCTATGGTGCTAGTAAACTCAGCAGTACTAGAGTAATTCGTATATTAAAAGTGTGTATAAAATGTTTTGAAGCAGACTTTAAGGGCTAGGTTAGAACGTAGGTTTTAGTTCAAAGGTTGATCAAGATCATAAAATTATTTTTATAAAGTGGCTAATATTGTAGGTGCTAAAGAAGGAATGATAATGTTTGGACTTTTCAGGTGGTTTAAAATAGTAATAATAACTGTGTTGCTTACGCAGCATGGCTTTGCGATTGCTAAACCAATGAATTGTGAAGAGCATCATAATGGCTCATCCGACACGCATATTATACAACCAAGCAAAAATATGCATCATCAATCAATGATTGACAATAGTCACTATCACACTGAAAATTCGCAAGACTCTAAAAACCGTCATGGTGATGAAGACTGTGAAAAATGTAAAGCTGGTGATTGTGTTTGTTGTGAAGGCGGTTTTTGTACAAGCTTTCATTTAAATGCCTATCTTGTGGAAGCGCAAGACGAAGGTATTTGCAATATTCATTCTGAGCTAATTCTACAGCGTATACCCCTACCAAAATCTGGTATCCATCTCTTACTTTATCGTCCCCCAATTATTGGCTAATCACGGGATCAGTGCGCCTTTTTTTCGCCAGTCCCATCAAAAATAAAACGATTTACTGATTGGTTTAAATTACCAACCGTTTTGAACAATTAGCACAATATTTTTTGGAGGCATGATGAACATGCTCAAACTATTGCTATTTACAGTACTTAATGCTGTCGATTTTGACCGAGATTTCTCTTTTACCAAAAAATTAGTTTTTAGCTTATTCACTAGAATTAGTACTTGACCTGTGTCTTAGACACAGGTCTAAGCTGAAGATGAGAGTACAAACTTAGCTAAAAAACTGAGGAGTGAATATGAAAGTTGCGGAGCTGGCAAAAAGCCTTGGAACGACTGCTGATACGGTGCGCTATTACTCGCGATTGGGACTGTTAAAACCTGCTAAGTCAGTGAACGGCTACAAGTCATACTCGAATAAAGAAGTATCGAGACTTAAATTCATTTTAAGTGCCAGAAACCTTGGTTTTTCCGTTGCAGATATCAAGGAAATTATTAATGAATCTGAAGATGGTAAAAGTGCGTGCCCATTAGTCAGAAGCCTGATCAAAGAGCGGCTTGAAGAAACAGAAAAGCAGTTTCAAGCAATGTTGGCACTTCGAGGAAAAATGTCTTCTGCGCTTTCTCGATGGGAAGAAATGGAAGACAAAGCACCGACTGCAAACATGGTTTGTCATCTCATCGAAAACTTTGAGCAAATTAAAAAAGCATAGGAGGAAAAAGGGTGGCTACTAACACAAATATAAAAACTGAATCAGGCTGTTGCTGTCAGGCAAAAGCTCAATCCTCTTCGTGTAAAAGTAAGGAGAATACGTTGGAGAAAGTATCACATAACCAACAGCTTATCATTGAAGGTGCTGGGTGTGCTAGCTGTGTAGGCAAAATTGAAGGGGCGTTGAAGGCAACTCTTGGAGTCGTCAGTGCGGAAATGAATTTTGCTGATAGGACAGTAACAGTTTATGGGACAGCTAAAACAGAAGAATTGATCAAAGCTGTTGAGTCTGTGGGGTATAACGCGAAGCCAATTGATGATAGCTCTGCAACAGATGCGCTTGACGAGAAAGAAGCGGCTGATTGGGCATATTATAAAAAGCTAATGCGCGATACATTTATTGCCCTTTCACTCGGTGTTCCTTTGATGATCTACAGTATTGTAGTTGGAGAAATGACGGTTGAAACCAACCTTGAACGCATGTCTTGGCTGCTTGTAGGCATTTTAACTTTTGGTGTTATGTATTTTTCAGGTAAGCATTTTTATGTTGGCGCTTGGAAAAGCTTTAAAAATCACTCCGCTAATATGGACACTCTAATAGCTTTAGGAACAGGTACAGCTTGGTTGTATTCGATGGTTGTCGTGTTTGCACCTGACGCCGTTCCATTGATGGCACGGCATGTTTATTTTGAAGCTACCGCCATGATCATTGGCTTAATTGATTTAGGTCTAGCATTAGAAATAAAAGCCAGAGGTAAAACCTCTGAGGCCATTAAACGTCTTATCGGCTTGCAGGCCAAAACGGCAACCGTAGTTCGTGATAACAAAGAGGTTCAGATTGGTATTGAGCAGGTTTTACTGAATGATGTTGTAAAGGTAAAACCGGGCGAAAAAATTCCCGTCGATGGTGTGGTATTGGAAGGCCACACCTCCATTGATGAGTCCATGCTGACAGGCGAACCCATGCCTGTTGAAAAAGCTGAAGAAGATGAGGTTGTCGCTGGTACTTTGAACAAATCAGGCATGATTTTATTTAGAGCGACACGCGTTGGTAAAGACACGGCGCTTGCACAGATCATCAATATGGTCAAACGAGCGCAAAATTCAAAACCGCCGATTGGCCGCTTGGCCGATGTTATTTCAGCTTTTTTCGTTCCTGTTGTCATGATCATCTCTGTGTTAAGTGCGCTAGCATGGCTTAACTTTGGACCTGAGCCTGCAATTGCTTTTGCCATCGTTTCAGCAACTACCGTACTCATTATTGCCTGTCCGTGTGCTTTGGGCTTGGCAACGCCTATGTCTGTTATGGTCGGAGTAGGAAAAGCAGCAGAAGCAGGAGTGCTAATTCGAAACGGTGAAGCACTGCAAACCGCCTCTAAAATCACTGCCATGATTTTAGATAAAACGGGCACTATTACTGAAGGGGCACCTAAGGTAACCGATATTGTTTTGGCAAAAGCTACTAACGAAGAAGGCGTACTACAGCTTGCAGCAAGTTTAGAAAGCGGCTCAGAGCACCCTTTAGCGCAAGCGATTGTTGAAAGTGCGTTAGCGCACGATATTGAGTTACTAAAAATTGAAGCCTTTAACGCCATCACGGGTTTTGGTGTAGAAGCAAACTGCAACAATAAAGCCCTGCTTTTCGGTAACGATAAACTAATGAAGTTAAAAGGCATAGACCTCACTGGCTTTGTTGGAAAAGCCCAGTCTTTAGCAAAAGAAGCTAAAACACCTATGTATTTTGCTGTTGATGGTGAGCTTGCCGCAATAATTGCTGTTGCAGATCCAATCAAGTCAGACTCAATCTCTGCTATCCAACGTCTTCAGGCCAATGGTATACGCGTCATCATGCTAACGGGGGATAACAAGGAAACCGCTGCCGCTGTTGCCAAAAAAGCGGGCATTAGCGAGTTTTTTGCTGAAGTGCTGCCAGAAGACAAAGCCAACAAGGTGAAAGAGCTACAAGGCAGTGGCGAAATCGTTGGTATGACAGGTGATGGCATCAACGATGCTCCGGCGCTAGCGTTAGCTGATGTTGGTTTTGCTATAGGCACAGGTACAGACGTTGCGATTGAAAGCGCAGATATTACCCTGATGCGTGGTTCACTTCATGGCCTTGCTGATGCCATCGCGGTAAGCAAAGCGACTTTACGAAATATCAAACAAAACTTGTTTGGCGCGTTTGTCTATAACGTAGCCGGGATTCCTTTTGCTGCGGGGGTTCTATACCCCTTCTTTGGCATTCTGCTTAGCCCTGTAATTGCTGGTGCTGCAATGGCGTTTTCGTCATTGACCGTAGTGTCAAATGCAAATCGACTTCGCTTTTTTAAAGCCCAAAACTCATAGAAAGTAAGCATTTGGAGAATCACAATGATGATAATTAACTTATTAGGCTTAGTGTTAATTGCAATGATTGTTTGGTGGTTTTGGCTATACAAACCCAATAAAACAATTGTTCAAGATAGTGAAGTACTCATTGAAGTGAGGGATGGCGTGTATTCACCATCCTCAATTCAGGTGTCTGCTAGCCAGCCTGTCACTCTGAAGTTTATGCGCAAAGATCAATCACCCTGCGCTGAAACAATGCTTATTCCATCATTGGAGATAAGTGAGCAGCTTAAATTAAATGAAATTACTCAAATTACCTTATTGAACTTATCACCGGGAGAGCATGAGTTTCATTGTCAGATGCAAATGTATCGCGGTGTCTTAAAAGTCGTTTAGGAGGCCAACATGAAAAATGAGCACCCTAAATTTTGGTTTACACCCACAGGTTGGGCTGCATTGGTGCTTATTGCCGCAGCCACCTATTTTTTAATCTTTGAACATGGACAACATGTTCTGCAATTTCTTCCCTATTTAATTTTGCTGTTATGTCCTTTGATGCATGTATTTATGCATGGCAGTCACGGCAAACATGGTCACGATCATTCACATGCGCCTGATGACAAAAAGGAAGAGAGCTTTCAAGAACTCACGGATAAAAATGAAGCCTATCGCGATGGCTACATACAAGGGTTAGAAAAAGGACGCAAGGAATTGCATAAGAAGGAGAACAGTGATGAATGAGACATATGATTATGGCTTATGGTCAATGGTGATACTGAATTCAGCAATTTTTATCTTTTTTGCCTTTAGTTTTGTAAAACCAAAAACATCAACTGATTGGCGAAGCCTAGGAGCGTTCTCCGCCTTTATTGTCGCCCTATTTACTGAAATGTATGGCTTTCCTTTAACTATCTATTTTTTGTCTGGATGGTTAACTGAAAATTACCCAGAAGTTAACTTCTTTGCGCATGAAAATGGGCACTTATTACATACTTTCTTTGGTTTGGAAGGTGATGCCCATTGGGACCCATTTCATATAGCGAGTATGGTGTTTATTGTGGCAGGTTTCTTTATGTTGTCTTCAGCATGGAACGTATTGCATCACGCGCAAAAACACCATCAATTGGCTACTACAGGATGGTACGCGAGGTGTCGTCACCCACAGTACGTAGCTTTCATTCTAATCATATTCGGCTTTTTATTGCAGTGGCCGACCATCCCAACACTTGCGATGTTTCCAATCTTAGTCGTTGTTTACGTCAAGCTAGCGAAACGCGAAGAGACACAAGCTATTGCCGAGTTTGGTTCGGAGTACCATAGCTATATGGAATCGACACCAAGTTGGATTCCAAATTTTAATAAGAACATAGAAGGTAAAAATCATGAAAATGTTAGGTAAATCAATTTTATTTGTCAGCTCACTATTGGCGGCCACAAGCTTATTTGCTCAAAAAAATGAGAATAAACATGAAGGTGCGAACAAATCGGATATGCATCAAGGCATGGCAATGTCGCATGAGAACATGGGAAAAATGCATTCAAAAATGATGGAAATGAAAAAGGAAGTCCATGCCATTAAAGCTGAAAAAGATCCTGAAAAGCAACAGCAGATGATGGCTGAACATCACCGCTCAATGATGAAGATGATGCAATCCATGCACAAAAACATGGAAGCAATGCCAATGCATAAGCAAATCAAGATGGCTGAACATCATCTGGAAATGATGGAAAACATGATGCCACAAATGAAATACAAAATGGCAGAAATGAAAGACAAAAAACAACAACACTCGCACTCACATTAGGAGATAAATTATGAGCGATTTAGATCATAGAGTTGGCGTTAGAGAGCAGAATTTAGTTGTTCGAAATTTAAGACTAAGTAATGTCACAGAAGAAAACTGTGACGAGTTAGTAAAAAAAATTGATCAGCTTTTTGGTATAGATGAAGTCAGTTACAACATCAAAGAAGGTGAAATACACCTAGCATATGATGCGGCAAATATAAACCTTGATGGGATTGAGGAAGTTATTCGCAAACATGGTGCCGATGTTCATGATGATTGGTGGACGCACACTAAAGAAAGTTACTACAAATTTGTTGATCAGAATGTTAAAGACAACGCTGCTCATAAACCGTGGAGTTGTCACAAAGTTCCTCCGGGTGCAAGCCGGATAAAATAAGTAAGCTTCCAAAGAGCTTGCTCAGTTAATAAGTTAGATGAGGAAAAAATGATGAAAACATCCAATATGAAAATTCTTTTGCTTGTTGTATTCGGTATCTTTTTAGCAGGCTGTTCGAATACTGCGTTTTATCACAAAAATATGATGAGGGGCCAAGTGGTTGAGCAGTCTACTGATCGAACTCTGATTTGTATTGGTGCCAAACATGGTGCAGAGGTTGGACAAAAATACAGTGTTATTAGATTCCATGAGGAAATTGCGCCGGGTGAAGGTGATGATCCGTACACTATTGAAAAAGTGGGAACGGTACAAATTACTAAAATTGTAAATGATCACTTCGCAACGGTAAAACTAATATCTGGTGACATCGCAGCGAAAGATATGGTGGAACTTGAAGACTAGTAAAGTGGTGGCGAAAGCCACCACAGGAGCATAACAATAAAACTTAATGAAAAAACTTTAGTGTTATTTTGTAAAACCTTTGAGATTGTTTGCTCAGTTCTGGTTATCTTGATGCCAGTACGACAGAAAAAATGTTACATATGAATTAGAAAGGTGTGGGCTGGCATCCTAGGTCTAATCTTAACAGTTAAGGGGCCGCCGAATAGAGCTATACCTTTACATCAGCAGCATAATCAATGCTCCCGCGATCATAAATAAGTTTTCAGATAGCGATACAAATCCAAGTGGCACACTGCTATCGCCGCCTACACAGGCACACTTTAACTGGCGTTTGTCGATGTAAACGGCTTTGAAAACTGAAATTGCTCCAACTGTGCCGATAAACAATGAAAATGGTGCCACTGCGAGAGGCTGTAGTTGGGCAACCATACCAATACCTGCATATGCTTCAATGAAGGGATAAATATAACCATATCTTATCCATCTCATCGCTAGTAAATCATAAGTAATAAACGAATTTGTGAAACTGTATAGGTCTTTCAGTTTTTGCACCGCTAAGAGCGTCATTGAAAAAGCTATAAATAGCATCAGTGTTCTGATGGAGATAAATGAGCCGGAAGCAAAATGTTGAGATGCGACAGCAAGAAGTGCAGCTATCGAGAAAATGGCTACAACGGGCGTGTAGGTTGTGCCAGTTTGACCTGCTTCATCTTTACCAAAATACTCTCTTAAGTCATCGTATCCTCCGACACGCTTTCCTTCAATAAAGGTTTGTGGCGTAGTTTTGACATCATGCTTAGCTTTGAAGTCATCAGCTTGTTGTCTTGACGTGAGCTTATGATCTTCTACATCATACCCTTGCCTCTCCAGCAAATCTTTCGACCTTAAACCATAGGGGCAGATATGTTCGTCAGTGACCATTCTGTACAGGGTAGCTGTCTTAGTCATCTTAGTCTCCTTTGTTCAGTGTGCCTTCAAACTTTGGGAGCGGTCGTTGCTCAGCCTGAGCTTGTGAGCTGACCTTTCCATTTTCAGAAATATCTTTAATCAGCCATTCCATTTCTTTTATTTCTTTTCGTTGGGCTTTAATAATACCATTTGCCAATTCACGCACGCGTACATCCTCCAAAGTTGAATGCTCACTAGTAAGAATAGCAATGGAGTGATGAGGAATCATCGCTTTCATGTAGGCAGTGTCAGAAATTGTGCTTTGAGAGCGAACAAGATAAAGACATATGGCAAACAGTATTGTCGCCAATAGAAAAATAGCCATGTTGAGCTTCTTGTTACTGTACATGCCAAGCATAAAGGCCAGCATGATCATTGCCATACCTGCTCCCATATACAACGCCATATAGATACGCGTTTCACTAAACCATATATGTGATACTGCGTAAGTGTTGAGGTACATCATGACAAACATAGTAATGGTTGAGGTGATGATCATTGCAGCAAATCTTGAGTATTTCATAAGTAATCCTTACATTGATAGTGTAAATATTTCCCACTGTTAGCCTATTATTCTCTACATGTGGTCATGTTCTCGAAAAAGTGCAAGTAATGAGCCAGTATCATTATTATCTTATTGTGAATATGGTTTACCAACACAGAATTGGATTTGCGCCACTGTTAGGCTATATATTGATAATTGGACTTGTTTTAGTTAGAAATGATGATCGTTAGTTACTCTATATCTAACCCAAGCCTTCGGCTTCAAATTTCTATTAGTGGTTTTACCTGCTATGATGGATTTCATATTGATCGGATTATTGCGATCATCGCAAGTCTGAATTAGGAAAGTATTGGTTAATTCATGCAAACCATAGATAAATCATATTCCGGTTGCTTATCGAGTTATGTGAAGAAACGTTACTGTAGCTATACAAATTGAAAGGGAAATAATTAATAATTTGGATTTAAGTAAATAAGTATTAATGTAACTTTTTGACAACGTAGGTGTGGATCTTAGGAAAACGGAAGAGGAAAAAATGGCGCCGTGGCTCGCTGCTATTACCGATACGCTAGAAGTACTCCATAAAGGTGACGAGAACCCAATATCGAGCCGAAATTACATCATGGAAAAGGCCAATGTGCAGTTTAAGTCGGTTAATTTTATGCGTGGGCGCAGTATTCAAAATGCGGTAGTAATTTTAGATGAAAGCCAAAATTTAACAGCGTCTCAACTTAAAACAATTATTACTCGTTGCGGAGAAGGCACCAAGCTCATTTGCACCGGTAATTTAGCGCAAATAGACAGTAACTATTTAACGCCAGTTACATCAGGTTTAACCTACATAGTAGAACGTTTTAAAAACTTTGAAGGCAGTGCAACTATAAATCTTAATGGTGTTGTAAGGAGTCGGTTGGCTTCATTTGCAGAAGAGAATTTATAACTTGCGCTTAACTATTTGGCTCGATAGTCTAATGATTGATTTTCGGGCCAAATGGCAGACTGCACGTTGAATTTTTTACCTCTCAAACATTATTATCGCTCTTTAATTGTTGCCCTGTTGGTGCCTTTAATCGTTGCTTTTTTACTGTGTTTACATCTTTACAATATCAAGCTTGAGCGCACAGTAGAAAAACGTGACGCTGATTTTCTTAATATATCCGCCCAAATAAATCATGGCATGCAATCAATCAGTGATTTAATGGCTAATATGCTTAACTTATACGAGCAGCCTGCACTGAGTCTTGCTAATCGTAATTTATTTGAAGGTATTAATCAGTATGAAGGTTATTACTATCGCCATTTTACTCAACAAGGCACCGAGATTGTAGGTAAAGGGGATTTTAATCTTTCACCAAATGAACTTTCAAAGTGGCAACAGTTAGTTAAATTAGGTCCTTCGTTTAATACAACTCTGGCACTTATGCAGTCGCTTAGCGCCGTTGCGTATGTTGATGAAAATGGCGCTGCATTTGTAGCGAGGCGTAATAAGAGCAAGAGTTTATTACTAACAGAGATTCTTGAAGGGCGATTTAAACCAGACTTTTCAGGCAACCTTTTATCTTCAAGCCCGATTGTAAATATAGACGGGAAGGCTTACTACTCAATCGGACGCCAGCGAGAACTTGGCTCGCGTGATTATATTATCGTTATTTACGATGTGGAGGTTATTTCTGCCTGGCTAAAAAAAGTTACGCCAAATCAGGGAGAATATATATTTGTTAATCGGTTTGATCAGGTTGTTGCAAGTACAAAAAATGCAATAGCTGAGGGGATCACACTTAAAGAATACTGGCCTGAAATGGCGGCATCACAACAAAAATTAACGGTGTTAACCAGTGGCACAAACTTTTTTATGCAGCCAAAAAGCAACCTCCCAATACATGCTGCATTTTATGAGTCTAAATCCGGTTTTGTAAATGTTATTCGGTATGAAATTTTACTCGAGTTTACATTTTTAACGCTGTTTCTAAGTTTAATGTTTTGTGTGTTCTTTTGGTTAAGTCAGCGCATATTTTTAAAACCTATGACACATCTCATGCATTACTTAGAGCAAAGCAATAGCGACAACAGCAAAGAGTCTAATTATCAAATCCCTATTAATTGGCAGCCATGGTTCACTAAAATAAAACTAGTATTTGCTAAAAACAGACAACTAGTCGATTCGCTGCAAGATGTAAACCGAGAACTTGACGAAAAGCTGCAATTGCAATCAGAAAAACTAACACGCAGTTATCAAGCTAAAGAGCGACATTTAGCTTTACTAAACACAATGTTAAACAGTGTTCCTGACTTTATATATTTTAAAAATATTGATGGGTCTTTTTTAGGGTGTAACAAGGCGTTTGAAGCTTACATTGGATGCGATCAAAGCGCGCTAGTGGGTAGGCGTATACAAGATATAACGGACGAATACGAACAAATAAGTATTCTTGAAAAACAGGTTTTACAAAATCGCAGTAATGTTCAGCAACGCGTTGATACAGATGATAAGTCTTACCAACTGACGATTGCGCCTTTTTACAATGAGCAGCAGCACTTGTTAGGCACAATGGGGATCGGTAGAGATATAACAGAACAGCAGCAAACTTTACATGCACTAAAAGCGTCTGAGTCTAAATTTAGAAGTGCTATTGAATTTGCTGCAAACGGTGTTGTGCTTCTTTCGCTTGATCAGACTATATTGCAGGTAAACAAAGCAGCAAGAAAACTATTTACTGAGCAAGATGTGTTGGTAGGTGAACAACTTAAACTACTCTTTGATGATAGTCAGTGGCAAGAAATTAAAACAAGATTAGCTCAGCTGCTTGATGATAAGAAAGAGGTTTATCATTTAACATTAGCACGAGGAAATTTGACTAGCTGGCTTCAACTCAGTGTATCGCTCGTGTGGGATGAAAAGCGAGATCCTTCGTATTATGTTATCCACTTACAAGATGTGAGTGCATTAACTAAAGCTAAGCACAATGCTGAGCGCGCAACCCTTGCTAAAAGTCGCTTCATTGCTAACTTAAGTCATGAAATACGTACCCCTTTGAATGCAGTGTTAGGTTTGCTTGACATGCTTATAGAGCAAGGGCTTACGCAAAGACAAATTCAGCAAACAGATCAAGCTAAGCAAGCTGCGCAAAGTTTACTCTTAATGCTCAACCGCATGCTCGATTTTGCTAGAGTTGAAAGCGCACAGGCTGAGTTAAAACTAGCCCCATTTACGGTTGTGGAACTTGTTGATATTTGCGATAGCTTAACAGGGCCCTTGTGTGAGCAAAAAGGGGTTGAATTTATTATTGATGTTGACCCTTTAATTGCACCTAGTTTGATTTGCGATAGCATAAGACTACAGCAGGTGTTGGGTAATTTATTAACTAATGCTGTTAAGTTTACTCACAATGGCAGTATTACCTTAAAAATGGAGCTAATTGAGGGAGATAGTAACGAGCAAGCGATCTGTTTTAGTGTAAAAGATACTGGCAGCGGGATTAATGAGGCTGACCAATTACGTTTATTCGATGCCTTTACACAAGGCGATGAATCATCAACACGCGCCCATCAAGGTGTAGGGTTAGGGTTGGCTATTGTAAAACATGCTGTATCGCTCATGGGCGGCGAGATAGCCGTAAACAGTGAAAAAGGCCTTGGTTGTGAGTTTTATTTCAGCATTAGTTTACAGGTAGACGATACAAAAAATCAGCTGTTGCCTGTTGATGCTCTGGCTATTATATCCCAGCGAAGCCGAGCTTTAATACGCGCTGTAGCAGCCTATTCAGAGTTAACCAGTATTGATTTAGATGAAGCATTGAATTACCCAATCAAACTTTCTGGATATAATCAGCTTATTGTTGATGAAGCTGATTTACCTGAGCTATTAAGTGTAAAAGCAATATATGACTCGCTTACTTCACACACTGTATCGGTCATTATCGTTAATCATCAGCTAACCTTTAGTTCATCTATGAGTAAAGGCTTATTAGCGCAGCATGTTAAAGCATCTGCACTTGGGCAGCGATTATTTGATTTAAGTAGTGGTTTTGCATTAAAGCAAATTGCAAGTGACGCTAATATACAGGCACAGCAACCGAGTAGAGAGGTGTCAGGTTTACTGATCTTGGCAATTGACGATAATAAACTAAACTTAGAAATTATAAGTAGTGTTTTAGAAAAAGCTAATGTAAATGTTGTAACCTCAACCAATGCATCTGATGGTATGGAGCTGCTACAAGTTTTAAAACCAGATCTGATTTTAATGGATGTGCAAATGCCGCATATAGATGGTTGTCAAGCTACTACGTTGATTCGTCAACAGTTTGACGATAAGCAATTGCCTATATTTGCATTGACAGCCCATTGTGAGCCTGCGGATATAGAGCGTTCGTTAAAATGCGGTATGAATAAACATTTAACAAAGCCCGTTGTAGCAAAAGTACTACTTGATGCTATTGCAGATATGCAGATCACTAAAACGGTATTTTTTGATAGGGCATTTGCCTTAGCTCAATTTAGCGCTGATGAGGCGTTACTTAATACTATGATTGATAAATTTTCTAGCCTATGTGAGACCCAATTACAACAAATTGACGAATGTACTGTTAAAGGTGAATTGGTACGTTTAGTGCATAGTATCAAAGGAGTATCGGGTAACTTGGGTTTTAAGCGGTTATCGTCTTGTGCGCTTCAGTGCGAACAAAGTCTTAAAGCAACCAATGACCCTGAAGATCAAATCATAAAAGAGCTTATTATGCAGTTGAAGCAGGTTATTGTATTTATTAGAGGTTTGGAGGCGGTGGATGTCAAAAAAAGCTAAAGTGCTTGTAGTTGACGACGATCCACTTAACAGGTTAGTGCTTGAAAAAACGTTGTGTGAAGAGCATGACGTGTTTTTAGCTAAAAGTGCAGAAGAGGCACTCGCTTTTGTAAGAACTACACAGTTTGATTTGATTCTGCTTGATATTGTAATGCCCGTTATGAACGGCTTTGAGCTTATTGTTAAGTTAAAAGAAAATCCTATTACCCAGGCTATTCCAGTTATTTTTATTTCTGCTAATCAAGAGCATGCTGATGAATCAAAAGGATTAGAGCTAGGCGCGATGGACTATATTACTAAGCCATTCAGCGCTTCTATTGTTAGAGTGCGAGTACGAAATCAATTACTGATAAAACAAAAAAACGATTTACTTGAAATGTTAGCGTCCATAGATGGATTAACCGAAATACCCAACAGACGCTACCTTGATGAAAATTTGTCTCGAGAGTGGCGAAGAAGTAAACGAGGGGGCTCAGTGCTATCTGTACTGCTAATGGATATAGATTACTTTAAACGATACAACGACACATATGGCCACAGAGCCGGTGATGAATGTTTAAAAAAAGTAGCACAATCTTTATTGGCACAATGTAAACGTGGAAGTGACTTTATTGCCCGCTACGGTGGGGAAGAGTTTGCGGCTATTTTACCTGATGTATCTAAAGAGGAAGCAATTACGTTTGCAAATAAGCTCAGAAATGCTGTAAACAAATTAAATATAGAGCACAAAACATCGTTAAATGCACAATGCATAACTATCAGTATTGGCGTTGCAACTATGGAAGATGGCCGCTCAACCTCAGAGCATTCATTATTAGAAGAAGCTGACTTAGGGTTGTATGAAGCAAAAGAGGCTGGCCGTAATAGAGTGGTCGCTCACTAATAAAATAGGCCAGTAACGTTACTGGCCTTTTTGTATTTTAGTGGCTAACCATATTTAATGCGCTGTCACCAATACCGACAAGTTTATCGTTTTTGAATACAAGTGGCGTACACTCATCTTTAGTCATTTTACCATCAGAATGAATGCTATGAGTTGCATAAAATAAGACTTGATACACATCATCCCCTTTTTTTAGTAACTCTGTAAAATTAGGGGTTTTAAGTGTTGTTAATACCGACTGGTAGCTGCTATCCATTTTTAATTCAGAAATCGCTTCGCGATTATTTTTGTACTTAGTTTGCCAGCTAGTTGAGTCATTACCTGCCCAGTGCGTTTCTGCTTCACCATCAGATACGGCGATAACACAACCCGTTAAAAATGGAGTAATAAGTGCCGCTGCTAGTAGAGATTTATTCATTTTTGTATGTACCTTAATCATTTTTACTTAATTATTAATGATAGTAACGCAAAGTATACGCCAAGTTTAAATTTTATTTATAATCAATTGCTTACGTTGTTTGTGGTATTTCGTTAATTTTAAAAAATAAAAAAATTGGTAAAAACAGCCACTTTTTAGTTTATTTAACCCAAGCAATGATTAAGGTATTTACTATTCAGAGCTCAGGTTACTTGGCTAAGGTGAGTATTAAACTAAGCGGCTACGAGGCTCCCCTTGTTTGAATGCTTTAATATTTAAACTTACCTCTTTAACTAATCGCACAATTGATTCGGTGCTTGCCCACGCAATATGCGGCGTTAGCAATAGGTTACTCCCTTTATAATTTGCCAGTGGATTTGAAAGCTCAGCAGGCTCTTTTGTTAATACATCAACGCCTGCGCCAGCAATTATATTTTGCTCTAGTGCACTGGTTAAATCCGCCTCATTAATAATACCGCCTCGTGCTGTGTTAATTATGATGCAGCTTGGTTTCATTACTTTAAATTCGTTTAAGGTAATTAGATTGCGCGTTTCTTCTGTTAACGGGCAGTGCACACTAATTATGTCTGCGGTTTTTATGGCTTCGTCAAAAGGCGTTCTGCCATCGCGGCATGGTGCACCTTTGCGCTCAGACATAACTACATTTGCACCAAAAGCCTCGGCTACATTTGCAACAGCCTGTCCTAGTGTACCACCGCCTATGATTGTTAGTGTTTTGCCTTGTAAATCATTAAAACTGTAGTCAAGACGGCAAAACATTTCACTTTTCTGCCAAGCACCTTGCTGACAATCAGCTTGATATCGGTGTGTATTACCTAGCAGGTTTGTGATTAAAGAGAAGGTATGTTGAACAACCGAAGGTGTTGAATAACCTGCAACGTTTGTAACTGCAATGCCGTGATCTTTTGCAGCCTCTAGATCAACATTATTAGTTCCCGTAGCACTCACGCATATTAGTTTTAGATTTTTTAGTTGGCTAATTGTTTCGCGGTTTAACACGACCTTATTGGTAATTAAAATATCAGCCCCTTGGCTATGCTCAACAACTTGCTCTGGGCTAGTAAGTTCGTAGGTTTTAAGGCTCCCTAGTTGCTCTAAACAGGCAAGTGATGTATTTGCTAATGTGGCGTTATCGAGAACAGTAATTTTCATGATGTGTCCTAATTAAATAAAATAAATTTTAATACTTGACCTTGGTGTGTGCTCTAAGGTTTATAGTTGGCATCAGTTGAGAATATACTCATTGGAGAAACAAATGAAAATAGGTGAGTTTGCAAATCAGTTAGGTGTCTCAACAGATACCCTAAGATATTATGAAAAACACAATTTGTTAACGCCATCAAGTCGAACCGAGGCAGGTTATCGCGATTATGATAAGGCAGCTCTCAAACAAATGAAGTTTATTTTGCGTGCTAAAAATGTTGGTTTTAGCCTGTTAGAGATCAGAGAGTTACTGCAAATTAAATTTAAAAAACACCAGCATTCGTGCCGTGAAGTGAAAGATTTAACGATACAAAAACGCGATCTAGTTGCAGAGCGTATTGCTGAGCTAACACGTTTTCATCAATCGCTATCGATACTGGCAGATAAGTGCTGTGGTGGACAAGAACCCGCTTATAACTGTTCAATATTAACAACCTTGGAGGACATCGATGGACTTACTTAATAATTTTTGGCAGTTATTTTTATTATCTGCCCCTTGGTTAATGCTTGGTTTGCTGATTGCTGGGTTATTGAATGTATATTTACCGGCAAATTTTTTAAATAAACATTTAGGTAAGAAGGCTTTTTGACCACAGTGAAAGCGGCTTTAATTGGTGCGCCAATGCCTTTGTGTTCATGTGGTGTTATTCCTGCTGCAATAGGATTGAGACGCGCCGGTGCTTCAAAAAGTGCCACTACTGCGTTTTTAGTGTCGACGCCTGAAACAGGGGTTGATTCTGTTTCAGTATCGTATGTGTTATTAGGTCCGTTTATGTCTATTATTCGTCCCATAGCTGCTATCTGCAGTGCTATTGTTGCAGGTGTGTTAGTTGGGCGAGATACCGATAGGCTGCAGACTAAGCCAGCCGCAGATGCTCAAACAAAAACCAGTTGTTGTGCGTCTAAAACGGCGGAGCCTAAAGTTCAAACCAGTTGTTGTGATAAACCAAACAAGGCATTACAAAGTCAATGGCAGAAAGTACAACAAGCGATAAGTTTTAGCTGCAATAAACTTCTGTCGGATACCATGGTCTGGTTAATGATTGGTTTATTCTTTGCCGCGTTGGTACAGACCTATGTTCCAGAGTCATTTTTAACACAGTGGGGCAGTGGCATTGTTGCCATGCTTGTGGTGATTTTGATCAGTATACCCATGTATATTTGTGCCACTGCTTCTACGCCTATTGCTGCAGGCTTGTTATTGAGTGGAGTATCGCCTGGAGCGGTGTTAGTGTTTATGCTCGCAGGGCCGGCAACAAATATTGCTACGTTAGGTGTTGTAGCTAATGAGCTTGGCAAGCGTGCTGTATTCGCTTATTTGATAGGGGTTATTGGGGTTGCATTGATTTTTGGGTTTTTAACGGATTATTTAGTAACTGAGTTTGGCTTTGTTGTTTCCCCGCAACTAGGTGAAGAGCATCAGGTGCTGCCATATTGGCTAAGCTTTGTTTGTGGTGTAATTTTAATCGCACTTATTCTGCGTTTAGTTGTCATAGCATTACAAGCAAGGCGAAAGGTAACTGGTAAGAGCATTACTTAATTATTTGTTATATATGTACTTTTTAGAGTGCTTGTTAGTTTTTATAAAAATGCAATAGCCTGACTTAGTTCGCATTTCAGTTTGCCTGAGTTATACTCAAACCAATAAAACAAACGGTACGTATTTTACGTGCCGTTTTTTAACTTTATAGATGCAGTAATGAGTGAATTAGAAGACAAGTACGCAGACATAAGACCTTACAACGACAATGAGGTTAACGCATCATTAGCGCGTTTAATGAGTGATGATGCATTTATAGATGTCATTGCGAAGTATAATCTACCGCGCTTTCTATCCGCAGTACCGTTTATTGCCCGCCCATTGGTAAGAAGCCAACTACGCAAAAAGTGGGGAAAAGTAACGAGCGTTGAAGATGTTCAAAATGAAGTTGCTACGTATTTAGATAAACTTATAAAACGCACCACGTCAAAAGTCACCTTTTCAGGTTTAGATAAATTAGATCCTAATCAAGCTTATTTATTTGTTTCTAACCACCGCGATATAGTGCTTGATCCTGCGCTTGTTAACTGGGGGTTATACCAACATAAAATGAAAACGGTACGAATAGCTATTGGCGATAATTTACTGCAAATACCCTACATAACAGAGCTGATGCGTTTAAATAAAAGCTTTATTGTTAAGCGCTCAGCTAAAGCCCCTAAAGAAATGCTAAAAGCCCTTACGCAATTGTCATCGTATATTTATGACTCACTAATGGGCGGGCACTCCATTTGGATTGCACAAAAAGAAGGGCGCGCTAAAGATGGCTTTGATCAAACCGATCCTGCATTACTAAAAATGTTGCAACTTAATGGCCGTAAGCAAAAGAAAGAGTTTGGTGAGTACATTAAAGAGTTAAAAGTTGTGCCTGTTTCTATTTCTTATCAATATGAGCCATGCGCTATAGCAAAAGCTAAAGAGCTTTATCATAAGCAACAACATGGTGAATATGTTAAGTCGGTAGGTGAAGATATTTTAAGCATTGTTGAGGGCTTTAGTACGGCAAAGGGCCATGTTCATTTAGCTTTTGGGCAGCCTATTGAGTCACAATGCGATAGCGCTGAGGAACTTGCTAACACTATTGACCAGCAAATAATAGATTCATTTTACTTACATCCAGGCAATTATATTGCTGGTGGTTGTAAAGAGTCGGTAATTAACTCTCCAGATACGGCAACATTTGAACAACGTATTGCGCAGGTACCTGAAGAGCTTAAGCCACTTGTATTGGCTATGTATGCAAAACCATTTCATCGTAAAGCACAAATAAATGTTAAAAGCCCTGAATCGCTTTAGCATTAAGTAAATAAAGTAAAAAGTAGCAATAGTATTGCTACTTTTTTTTTGTTTAAAAATAACGCTATACTGCAATTATGACCTTAACTAAGCGGTGTATGCTATGCAACAAATTGAAATATTTGATATTCCAAGTCCTTGTAAAAGTATTTGCTTAGTTAACAATAGAGGGTATTGCAAAGGGTGTTACCGTAGTCGTGACGAGCGATTTTTATGGAACTCTTTAACCAATGCACAAAAGAAAAAAGTTTTGAGCCTATGCCAGCAACGCTACAAGCGATATCTTCTCAAAAAACAGGAAGCAGAAAGTGCAACTAACACGGCAAAGCAGCACGGATTCGATTTTTAATCATACATATTGTATTTAGCTTTAAGCGCATAAGCCGTGCCATTGTTATGAAGTTTATTGAGTGCCGCTTCTAAGCCTTCAATTAGGTGCGCATTTTGTTTGTTTAAGTAATGATAAACAGGTGTTACACGTAGTGTCTCTTTTTGGTAGCAAACATCAGGATGCTGGATTGGTAGACTGTCAGATGCAAAATCGAGTAGCAATATACCTTTTACTTTTTTTTGAGTAAGCAGGTTTAGTTGCGTACTTATATTTTTTACTTCAATTACATTACCATCAAATTGCGTATTTTTTATGTACTGTGCTTGTATGGGGCAATCAGCTAAAATAGCGACGTTATCGAGCCGGTTTAATATGCTTTGCTGGCAGTTTTTATACAGTATTAATTTAAACTTGAACAATGGGTAGTTAACAGGCAGCAAATTAGGAAAATCTACCTCTATACTGTTGTCTCGACCCAACTGTCCGTCTAGTGTGCCATTATTAGCAGCGCGAAGAGCATTTTGGGGATTAAAATCGATAAGGTGTATTTCGTAGCCTATGTCCTTGTAGGCGAGTGTAAGAAGCTCAAGAACATAATTTGCTTGCGGTACGTTATCAGGGCGGTTAAATGTGAGCGTGTTTTGATTGCTAAAACATGCCGTGCTCAACATAAAACACGTTAATAGAAACAATACACTAAAGCGACTTTGCATTATCATTTCCAATTACTGCTGAGATAAATTAATAAGAGGCGTATAATAGCAAGGTGCTTGCTTTTTGCCCAGCATTGCAAGCTATGTATTACACCCTAAGCCATATAAAGAATGAGGAAATCCTGTGAGTTTTAACCTATGTTTATTACCACGTGAAGATAAGTACCAAATCCAGCTCGACTATGAAGCCTCATTTTGGGCATACCAAATTAAGCGTAATAAAAAAACACGCGAGCAAGTTTATAATACAATCCATAGCCGTCCAGTAGCAGAGCAAACGGTATTAAAACAAAAATTTGAGCAATATTTGGCACTAATGCTTAGTTAAAAATGTATACCACCCAATTATTAGATAAAGTAAAAACACCCTTAGTAAATAAATTTTACAAACTACATGGGGCTAGCGGGCGCGCTAATAAGCAAGATCAAGTCTGGGTTATATACTTAGATGAGCAAATAGTGGCTGCATGTAGGGTGCAACATAAATACAATTTTTTGTTTTTATCCACGGTTTATGTTGCCAAAGAACACCGCTCAAAAGGGCTAGCAAAGCAATTAATAACTGATCTTTTGAAGCATCAACACATGCATGTTTATACCTTTGCATTTAAAAACATAGTCGATTTATACCTCAGTATTGGTTTTAACCAAGTGTTAACATATACTGCTGAGCTACACGTACTTTTTGATATGTATAAGCACCGCAATATTGTCGCACTAGAGTACCCATAAAAATAAAAAACCATATGGAATGACCATGAGTAAGGGCGTTAATTGGATTATAAGTTGCTGCTTAGTTTTAATAACTATAGTGAGTTGCCAGGCTGGTGCACAAGTTAAGCGTTTATCACCCAGTGAAGGCCTATCACAAAGTTACGTTAATACCATACTTATCGATAACAACGGGTATTTGTGGCTTTCTACCGAAGGGGGGTTAAACCGTTACGATGGATATCAAGTAACCCCGATTAATGGCCCAAATGGAGAGCTAGAAGAAGCAATTATTGACAGAATATACCAAGACGTAGACGGTTATATTTGGATTGCCTCATTACTCGAGGGCCTTTTTAGATATGATCCAGCCACAGATACTTACAAGCAATTTTTAAGTCCTCCAAGCAACGAAGAGCAAATTTTTAATCAATCAGTATTTACCATGCTAGCGGCTGATTCTAAAACACTGTGGATTGGACGAGGTCGAGATTTTGCGAAGCTCGATATTCAAAGCGGTGTGATTGAATCTGTTTTTGAGCTGCCTAAAGAATACAAAAATACATTAGTAAGAAGCTTGTTTCATTATAACGGTTACATTTTTATAGCGACCTCTCACGGTGCTTACGTTCATGATATTGCTAATGATCTAACTCGTCCATTACAGCATTTAAAAGGTGAGGCGGCGCATGTTTACCAAAATAATGTTAAGTCGTTTGAGCTGGGTGAAAATAACCAGTTATTAGTCGGTGCGGTTAAAGGTATGTATCAGGTTGATATTAGTGATTTACCAAGCATGTTTGAACGTCCCGATATTGCATTCAAAAATAAAGTATTACTTGCCGACCTAAATGTGTGGAAAATAGAGTACAACCAAGGTGAAATCGATCTTGCGACAGACAAAGGTTTATTCAAATTTGATTTAAACAGTGGTGAGTTAATAAAAAATACACGAATCACTCAAAGTAAATATACCTTAGCCGACACCAGCATTATTGATATGGCCAAAGATAAGTCTGGTGGCGTATGGGTGGCCACAAAAAGTGATGGTGCCTTTTATCTATCAAAAGATACGTATCATTTTAACAATGTTGATGGCAGTGTGCTGGGTGGCGCAGGTCTATCTCACCATTCAATATGGGGAATAACCGAATTTAACGAAAAGCTCTGGCTTGCAACCAATAATGGCTTAACTGAGGTTGATTTAAAAACCAATACCAGCAAAGTATATTTAAAAGATTATAAAGCTGACGCTTACACACGTGAGTTTAGCGTTTGGCAAATTATGCCCTATAAAAATATGCTTTGGCTTAATACAAATCGAGGCTTGTATATTTTTGATCCAAATACGTACCAAGTCACTGAACCTAAAACAAAAAATGTGGCAAACCAAGATCATATCTCAGGGTGGGTACACGGTGTTGCTTTAATGCCAAATGGCGATTTATATTTTATGCATCGTGACCATGGCGCGTTTGTTTATAGTATAGACACCAAAATTGTGACACGATTGGGCGGTGAATTGGCACAATTTAACCCTTTTTTAGCGCATGGTTTTTTACCCGCTTTACCAAATAAGCCTGATTGGCCACTCTTTTTTAATGCCGGTATTTTATATCAATTAAACCCTAACAACTTAGCGTTAGAAATGATTTATAAAGTACCCAAACAACATGAAAACGTTGCAATTAGTGTGCTTTCATACGTAATTGATAATAACAACGTGTTGTGGATCTCTCTTTCTAACTTTGGCTTAATTGGTATTGATTCATCAACGTATGAACACCTTCATACTATTGATCTTGATAAGAATAAACTAGGTACATTACTTTACAGTATGGTGCTTGACGACGACGGTATGATTTGGATGAGTAGCCATAAAGGAATATGGCGTTTAAATCCAGAAACGCTCCACTTTCAGCAGTTTAGTACAGCCGAGGGGCTTTTATCGGCTGAATTTAATAGCTCAGCAATGGCGCAGCTTAACGATGGCCGCATTGTATATGGGGGGTTAAAAGGAATAACGTATTTTCATCCAATGGAAAACCAAAGTTATAAGCCGCTTATAGAGCATGTAAATATAACGCGGGTAAATTTAATGTCCCGAGAGTTATCTCGCGATTTAAGGCAACCTCTGAATGAAGTCGTTTTAAACCACGATGATATTGGTCTTGAAGTGGCTTTTTCTGCAATGGCTTTTAGTAATCAAGAACGTATTATTTATGAGTACCAGCTTGATAACGGGCAAAAAACCTACGCAAGAAATAATAACCGAGTACTATTTCCTAAGTTAAACCCAGGTAGTTATACATTAAAAGTTTGGGCTAAAGACCCCTTAACGGGAATTTTTACCAAGCCAGCTACATTAAAAATAAAGGTTAAATACCCACTTTGGCGTGCGCCTTATTTTATGGTGTTATACGGCGCTTTATTTTTATTTTTTATTGCCATGTGGGTCAGGCGACGTAATAAAATCCAACGTATCTTATTGGCTGCGCATAAAGAAAGTAAAGACAGTGAGTCCCGTTTAAAGCTTGCCCTTGAAGGCAGTGAGTCTGGCGTATGGGATTGGCAGTCAAGTAATCCAAGTATTTATCAGCCTCGTTTAAGTAATGAGCTGGGTTATAAACACGATACTGTAAGCCTTGATGAATACTTGGCTAAAATACATCCGCAAGAGAAACAACTATTTCGTTTAGAGTGGTTAGAGTTTTTGTCGACCGATAAAGGCTACTTTAACTGCACATACCGTGTACGCCATGCGAAAGGTTATTGGCGTTGGTATAAAGACTTTGGCAAAGTGGTTGAGTGGGATGAAAAAACGCCTCAAAAAGTAGCGGGTACATACACTAACATGACCCGTGAAATGGTATTTGAAGAGCACGCACGCTTATTTACCGCTGCATTTGAACAAACTCGTGATTGGGTTTTTATTCTCGATAAAAACTTTAATGTTCGTGCCTCTAATAAATCACTTCAAACCGCTTTTAACTTTGCTGCAGAGCCCATTTCAAGTAGGGCGTTAAACTTAGGTATGTCGCCTAAAAGCCGTGTTGATTACTTACGTATTATGAAAAAGCTCTCAGAAGGGGAGCATTTTTCTTGTGAAGATATGGTACGCCTTCACAATGGAGAGTCGCGCCATGTGCTAGTTAAAATAAGTGCGGTTGCCGATACAGAACAACGCTTAAGCAGCTACGTTATTATTTTAACGGATATACATGCACAAAAACTGGCAGAGAGTGAACTGCACCAACTCGCTAACTTTGATGTGTTAACCGGCTTACCAAATCGTACGTTGTTTAATGATAGGGTTGAGCATGCCCTTGAGCAAGCCCAAAAGCACTTATGCAAAGCTGCGCTTTTACATATTAATATTAAGCGCTTTAAATATTTTAATGATTCATTAGGCCACGAAGTCGCCGATGAACTTATTAAAAAAGTTGCAGAGCGATTAAAATGCTCACTACGTACATCAGACAGTATTGCACGATTTGGTGGTGATGAATTCGTGGTCCTAGTTGAAGATATTCACCAAATAGAAGAGGTATTACTTATTTGTACCAAACTTATGGATTGCGTGAATCAAAATATAAGTATTAACGACCAAGTAGTGAATATTAATTTAAGCATTGGTGTTGCTATTTCTCCTGATGATGCAACACAAAGTGGTGCCTTACTGAAGGCGGCAAACATTGCGCTCTATCATGCCAAAGGTGCGCTTGAAAGTAATTATCAATTTTACAAACAAGAAATGAATCAGCATGTTCAAAAAGCCCTTCATTTAGAATCACAGTTAACAAAAGCCTATCAAGAGCATGAGTTTTGTAATTACTACCAACCTATTATAAATGCTCACACACATCAAACTGAAGGCTTTGAAGTATTACTTCGCTGGCCTGAAAATAAGCGAATCCAAACACAAGAGTTTTCGTTGGCGGCTGAAGGTGTTGGTTTAATAACTAAAATAATGCTACAAACCTTTGGCAGAGCATTAAATGAGCTTAACGAATGGCGAAAAGCATCTCCTGATTTGTATTTATCGATTAACTTATCGGCATTAGATTTTGAATTTATAGAGCTTGTGCCAGAGATTAAAAAAGCGCTTATTAATGCTAACGTGCCATCAGAGGCTATTGTATTTGAAATAACAGAATCTATTTTAATGCGTGACTCAAACCTTGCACTGCAAAGTATGAAAAAGCTAAAAGAGTTAGGCTGTAAACTCTATATGGACGACTTTGGTACCGGCTATGCATCGCTAACTTACTTAAAGCGTTTTCCTATAGATGTGCTTAAGATTGATCGAAGTTTTGTTCAAGACATCGGCATTGATTCTGATGATGAGGCAATTATTGAATCAACACTCACATTGGCACACAGTTTAGGCAAAGAGTGTGTGGCTGAGGGCGTTGAAAGCCAGCAGCAGCTTCTATTTTTAACCGCGTTAGGGTGCAAGCATTTTCAGGGCTATTTATTTAGTAAGCCTGTTCCAAGAGAAGATGTACCAGCTCTTATAGTACGTGACTGGCAAGATATTTTTGGTAGTGACCTGCATGCGGATCATAGATAAGCGGTCATAAATATCAAAAATAGTGTTATTAGCCCTTTTGAGCACAGTGCACGTTAAGTTGTTAAAGCAATATTATAGCGCCTTACTGGTTTTAGGCGCTCTGAACATAACTTAAGTTATTGGGCTGAGTTTATTTTGTGTTGAGCACCATGTTAATGCTGCCTTCTTCAAAATCGCGGCTTACTTTAAAGCCCAACTTGCGGGCAAGTTCAATCATACCTGTGTTTTCTGGTAGTGTTATACCTTCAATCCATTCAACGCCTTGGCGTTTACAATGGTTAATTGCAGCATTCATTAAAATTCGACCTAGCCCTAAGCCCTGGCAGTCAGAACGAACCACAATAGCAAACTCAGCATGCACGTTGTCGGGATCCATAATCACACGCGACACCCCTAAGGTGCGTGTTTTTCCCTCTAAGCGTTGGCAAACAATAAACGCCATTTCTCGGTCGTAATCAATTTGAGTCATTTTAGCGAGTTGATCGTGGTTAAATTGAGGTAACTCGCCAAAAAAGCGTTTGTAACGATCTTCTTTATTGAGTGATTGATCAAATGCCTTATGGGCTTGTTCATCTTCAGGTTTTATTGGCCTAAGCGTTGCTTGAGTATTATTTTTTAGCGTTACTATTTCTACAAGATCTATAGGGTAGGGGCGAATACATAACCGTTTGCGGTTACTTTTTGACTGGTATCGATTTAGCGTTATGGTGGCATCAAGTACTAAAAATTGCCCGTTACTTGCAAGTATTGGGTTAAGTTCCATTGCGCTAATATCGGGTTGATCCACAACGAGCTGTGAAATACGCGTGAGCAACGCACATAAACGATATTTGTCGACCTTTTCAGGTAAAATGCGATCTTTTAATACGCCTTTATCATGTGCGGCAGCAATTAAATATTTAGCCAAGTTCATATTAAGTGGAGGGAGAGCCACTGCCGCTTGAGCGTACTCAAGCCCTGTACCTGCCTCACCAAGTAAAATAACGGGGCCAAAATTAGGCTCTGTTTTAATTGCAATCCGCAGCTCGTTTGCACCTGCACGCGGTGCCATTTTTTGGAGTGAAAACCCATCAATAGTGGCATCCGGATAAGTGTTTTTAATACGAATAAGCATCGCAAATGCGGTTTGCTCAACTTCATTGGCATCGTTTAGATTTAAAACCACGCCGCCGACTTCAGACTTAGAAGCAATACTTGGGCTTATAAGCTTAAGCGCAACGGGAAAACCAAGCTCTATTGCTTGCTCTTTTGCCTCAGTGGGTGTGTACGCCACTTTAGTTTCAATACATTCAACACCATAGTGGCTTAGTACTTGGCTTGCATTATGAGTGGGTAGATAGGTTTGTTCTTCATCTAAATATTCAGTTATTAACGTTGTGGCAGCAGCTTTGTTTATTTTTCCATCGTCAGTGTTAGACTCTGGCGTTTGCGTTAAATGTTTTTGGTTTCGACGATACGATACCAAGTGCATAAACGCACCGACAGCGCCTTCAGGTGTTCGATAAGTAGGAATTGCATTGTTAGCGCATATTTTTCTGGCTGCGAATGAAGCATCTTCACCCATAAAGTTGGTAAACACATAAGGGCGAGCCATTTTGGGCAACGTTTGCAGCGCTTGAACAATAACACTGGCATAGTCTTCACTTGGAGCCAGTGCCGATGGGGTATGTATTATCAATAAGTTTTTTACTTCTTTTGCATGCAATAATATTTCTAATGCTTGTTTGTAACGCGCTGGTGCCGAGTCACCAAAAATATCAATCGGGTTGGAGGTTGCTTCTGAGCGGGGAATAACATGATTAAGCGCACTGCGTGTTTCACTACTAAGAACTGCTAATTTCCCAGATCGTTGAATTAGCTCATCGACCGCCATAACACCCGGACCTCCTCCATTTGTTAAAATAGTGAGCTGTTCAACTTGCAATAATTTTGGGTGCATGGCGAGCGTTTGTGTTGCAGCAAATAGCTCTCGTAGGTCGTTAACGCGCAGCATACCCGCACGTTGAAATAACGCATCGTATACGGCATCAGAGCTTTGTTTTCCACCGGAATGGATCTCTGCAGCAAGAGCGCCAGCATTTGTCTTTCCTGTTTTTATGGCAATAACAGGTTTACTAAATGCAGCCGCTCTTGCGGCCGAAATAAAGCCACGGATGTCTTCAATGTTATCAATATAAAGTAAAATAGCTTTAGTTTTTGAATCACGCCCTAAAAAGTCGAGCAGCTCATCAAAATCAATATCTAAACACCCTCCCACAGAAACAAAGTACGAAAAGCCAATATCTTTATTTTTAGCCCAATCTAAAATAGTGGAACAAACTGCTGCAGATTGCGACACAAAGGCAATTTTACCTGGGCTTGCCACTGTATGAGAAAAGCTGGCATTTAAGCCAATATGGGGAATTAATAGCCCTAAGCTATTAGGGCCTAATAAAGTAACGTTGTGTTTATGGGCGCATGCTTTTAGCGCACTTTTTTGATCGTTCGTTAAGCCATCGGCAATAATAATAGCGCTTTTACAGCCCAGCTCGCCTAGTTGGCTAATAATGTCGAACAGGGTATTTTTATTGGTACAAATAACGGCAAGGTCAGGCACTTTAGGTAGATCATTAATACACGGGTATGCAAGTACGCCATGAACAGCGCTATAGCTTGGCGTTACAGGCATGATTGGTCCTTTAAAACCGCCTTGTAATAAATTACGCATAACGACAAAACCGGCACGAGAGGCATTATTTGACGCGCCTATCACTGCCACTGAGCTTGGATTAAAAAACTGACTAATTCGCTTTAGGCTCATTGCGTTTCCTTAGCTTTAAAATTTTGCGTTATACATTGTCTCAATGTACCCTGTTTAACAGGTTATTTCGAGTTTATAGATACGTATTATTGATATCAATCAAGGAGTTTACTGTGATTAAAACACCTGGTTTTCACACTGTGCTGGCGGCTATTTTTTTAAGCCTAGGCTTAATTAGCTTAGGGTTTATTTTAAAAAGTGCAGCACTAAATGTAAAAGAAATGGAGCGTACAGTACAAGTTAAAGGATTAGCAGAGCAAGAGGTGATTGCCGATACTGTTATATGGCCTTTGCAATTTAGCGATGCAGATAACGACCTTGAAAAGTTGGTAAATAGGGTTGAGAAAAAAAACGCTGCCGTGATCGCATTTTTAAAACTGCATGGTTTTGATGACGCCGAAATATCACTTGGTAGCCAATCTATTGTTGATAAACAGGCGCGCGAGTACGGCAATGAAAACCAGCAATTTAGGTACATTGTTCGTTCAAATATGACCGTTTATTCTAGCGCTGTAGACAAGGTGCAAAATGCGCTGAGCAAAGTAAGCCAATTAGCTAAACAAAATATTGCCATAGTACAAGATAGTTACGAAACACGTGTTGAGTATATTTTTACAGGGCTAAACGATGTGAAACCGGCCATGGTTCAACAAGCAACTGAAAAAGCCCGCGAAGTAGCTAACAAGTTTGCTAGGGATTCCAATTCAAAACTAGGAAAAATAAAAACAGCTCGCCAAGGGCAGTTTAGTATTACTAATCGCGATTCAAATACACCACAAATAAAAAACGTAAGAGTAGTAACCACTGTTGAATACTACTTAAACGACTAGGATCTATTTATTATTTTAGGTTAAATTTATAGCGGTGTGTTTAGTATTTATGTAACTCATTAGGTTACAAATCTCGTAACTTGGTAAAATAGTTACTCGATTGGCCAACGCTTAATCTATCAAGGTTTTCACGACCTAAACTGCTTTAACTAAATGTGCAACTTGCGCGGTTGAACGTTGCAGGTAAGCAGCACTAAGTAAAATACTGGTTTCGTTTAGGCTCATGCCTTTTAATATATTTGCCAACTGCTGTTTAGCTGTTGGGTTCTGTTTTTGTTCTATTTCCATCAAGGCTAACAGTGCCGAAAATTCATGCTTAACCGGCGTGCTTGGTTTATTTGCATACGCAATATAACAAGCAACAGGTGTTAGGCCACGAGCATTGGGTTGGGCAAGCGCTTTTACTAAGTCATCGTTAGATTCAAATAACATTAATGAGCGCACATAATTAAACGCCAGCTTTTGGGCGTTAGCGTGTTTAAATACAGTGTGCAACACATTATTTCCTTGGGTATCTTGTGCCAAGAAGCCCTTATTTTCTCTCAGCGCCGGAGTAAAAAACGTCAAGGCATCTGTGGTTGTTAACTGATTAATAAAAGGTGCAGGTGGGGTATTGCTTGCTAAAATACGTGTTGCTACATTTTGCATAAAATCGTACTTAATACTCATACGCAAAGCGCTTTCGTATAGATGATTAAGCTGCTGTGTTTGTTGGGCTGGACTTAACTGCTTAAAGTCATTATCAAGTTCATTTAATTGATGCTTTGAAATACGTGCGTTAAGTAACTGTATGCATAACTCCATAATTTTTGCGCCTTTTAAATACCTTTTTGTTTAGCTTAACCTATTATTGCCAAATGGTACAAAATACAAAAAAGGTCGCATAAGCGACCTTTTAGTTAGCTTTATAAATTGGGATTAAGCTTTTTTGCTTGCTACCCATTCATTTACAAAGTTTTCTAGTACGTTAAGTGGTACAGGGCCATTTTTTAGCACTACATCGTGGAACTGACGAATATCAAACTTGTCGCCAAGTTGCTTTTTAGCGTCTTCACGTAGTTCTAAAATTTTCAACATACCTACTTTGTAAGCCGTTGCTTGCGAAGGCATTACAATGTGACGTTCAACCATTTTAACGCCGTCAGAAGTGGCATTAGGGGTGTTATTCACGTAGTAATCAATCCCTTCTTGGCGAGTCCACTTCATTGCGTGAATACCGGTATCAACCACTAAACGGCACGCGCGCCATAATTCCATAGAAAGACGACCAAAGTCTGAGTATGGGTCTGAGTACATACCCATTTCTTTAGGTACAAGCTCAGAGTATAAACCCCAACCTTCAATGTAGGCTGTGTAGCCGCCAAATTTACGGAACTTAGGCACACCTTCTAGTTCTTGCGAAATAGCTATTTGCATGTGGTGACCCGGAATACCTTCATGGTAAGCCAGTGCTTCCATTTGGTACGTTGGCATCGCTTCCATGTCGTAAAGGTTTGCGTAGTAAATACCTGGGCGTGAACCATCTGGCGCAGGCTGTTGGTAAAATGCTTTACCCGCCGCTTTTTCACGGAAAGCTTCAACTGCTTTTACTTTAAGGTCGGCTTTTGGCTTAACAATAAATAGCTCATCAAGACGCACTTTCATTGTGTCGATCATAGCTGTTGCTTCGTCAAGGTAGCGCTGTTTACCCTCTGCTGTATTTGGGTAGTAAAATTGCTTATCAGTTTTCATAAACTGCATAAACGCTTTTAAATCGCCTTTAAAGCCTACTTTATCTTTAATTTCACGCATTTCGTCATGTATACGGCTTACTTCTGATAGGCCAATAGCATGAATTTCTTTTGCAGTTAAATCAGTGGTAGTTGTGCGTTTAAGTGCATTATTGTAAAAGGTATTACCTTCAGGTAATTTCCAAGCACCATCACGATCGTCAGCACGCTTTTCAAGTTGTGCTAGGTAGTTAATAAGCTTTGAGTAAGCTGGCTTAACTGCTGATTTTAACGCGTCAGTTGCTTCGTTAATAAGTGCATCTTTTTCGTCTTGGTTGATTTCAAGTGCCGTTACTTTGCGTTTAAAGTCTGCTAAAAGTGTTGAATCGTCACCTTTTTCAAATGGTGCACCTTGAATAATGTTTTTGCTTGAATCAATAACATGTGGAAACACAAACTTAGGCGCAATAATGCCTTTGCTTGCTCGTGTTTCTAAATCAGTTACTAATTGGTCAAATACCGTAGGCACCCCATTTAAACGCGAAATGTAGTCTTTTGCTTCTTTAACATTACTAATTGAATGTTGGTTTATTAAAAATGCAGGCACCATAGAGTGTGTACCAAACATTTGGTTTACAGGGTAGTTGTGGTAACGCCATTTAAAGTCAGCAATTGAGCTTTCTAAGTCTTGTTTTTTTAAGTCGTAGCTTACTTTAGTTGCATCGTCTAGCAGGTCGCGGTTAATCGCGTTTAGGGCAACTAAGTCGGCTTTAGTTTCAGCGAGGTCTTTGAGTTTTTGCTCTTCGCTGCCGTCATCCCACTTATCGTAATCTTTTTTAATACCCATGTAAGTTTGGTAAACCGGGCTGCTCATCACATCACGGTTAAAGGTATCTTCAAAAAACGCATTGGCTTTGTCAATTTCGCTTTGTACAGGTTGCGCTTGTACAATTGGAGTGGTTACAGATTGTTGTGGTGCTTGTTGGCAACCAGCAAGGAGTGCAACACACACAGCTGCTGCAATAAAGGTAAGTTTACGCATTGTTTTCCCTTTTGTTGTTAGAAACCCATTAGGGTATTTTAATTTTTCATGTATTCGCTTTACATGACGTATAACGCCCAATGCATTATACGAACAATTCTAGCAGGTCATTTAAAAAGCGATGCCCTTTAAGGCTCACTTGCCAGTGACCGTCTTTTTCTATTAATAAACCGGTGTTTATGGCTTTATTTAAAGCTGCTTGTTGGCTTTGCAATGGCTGATTAGTCAGCGCACTGTAGTCTTCAATCGGGCATGGCTCTGCAAGGCGAAAGCGATTCATAAAAAACTCGAAAGCCAAATCGTCTTGCTCAACGTGCCAGCTTTTATACAAATAAGGCTTTACCATATCCATGTAGCCACGGGGATGTTTGACCTTTTCAGTTCGGGTAATTATGCCGGTTTTTGCATTGGTAACCTTACCATGAGCACCACAGCCAATCCCCAGATAATCGCCAAACCGCCAATAATTTAGGTTATGTTGGCATTGATAGCCCGGTTTTGCATACCCTGAAATTTCGTATTGTATATAACCTGCTTCTGCAAGTAGTGCTTGGCCTTGTTCTTGAATATCCCACAGAGTTTCATCTTGAGGAAGTGTTGGCGGTTTAGATGCAAACTGAGTATTAGGCTCTATGGTAAGTTGGTACCACGAAATATGTGGCGGATCGAGGGCAATAATTTGCTTTAAATCACTTAATGCATCGTCTAGGGTTTGCCCTGGTAAGCCGTGCATTAAATCAAGATTAAAACTATTTAAACCAGCCTCTTTGGCTTGCTCTGCTGCATAGGTTGCTTCGTTAGCACCATGAATGCGGCCAAGCGCTTTTAGCTTGTCGCTTTGCAGGCTCTGTATGCCAATTGAAATGCGGTTTATACCTGCTTTCACATACTCTTTAAATCGGCCCGTTTCTACTGTGCCTGGGTTTGCTTCGAGGGTTATTTCACAATTATCGGCAAGGCCTATAAGGCTATCTACTTCGCTTAGTAGGCGTGTATAAGCATCACCGGTCAATAAACTTGGGGTACCGCCACCAATAAATATACTGTGAATTTTTCGCCCTTGCACTAAGTGTAAGTCGGCTTTTAAATCGTCTATTAAATGCTGAACATATTCGGCTTCTGGTATGTCGCCTTTTTGCCCGTGGCTATTAAAGTCGCAATAAGGGCATTTTTGCACGCACCAAGGTACGTGCACATATAAACTTAGAGGAGGAAGAGTCACAGGCCGCCTTTTAGTTGTAGCTTATTTAGCAAAGCCTGTAGTGCTTGACCGCGATGGCTCACAGCATTTTTTTGCTCTTTGGTTAACTCGGCGCTGGTACAGTTTTGCTCTTCAACAAAAAATACCGGGTCGTAACCAAACCCGCCTTCGCCATGTTGGGTTTGTGTAATTTCGCCTTCCCAGCTTGCGCTGCAAATAAGCGGGGTAGGGTCATCGGCGTGGCGCATTAATACTAATACACACCAAAAACGCGCTTTACGATTTGGGTTATTACCTAAATCATTAAGTAGTTTATCTATGTTGTCTTGATCGCTTGCGCTCTCACCAGCAAAGCGAGCAGAGTAAACCCCCGGTGCACCATTTAAACCATCAACCTCTAAGCCGGAATCATCAGCTATGGCTGGCATACCCGTAATTTTAGCTGCATGGCGGGCTTTAATAATGGCATTTTCAACAAAGGTAGTACCGGTTTCGGCTACTTCACTAACGTTAAAATCACTTTGTGGAACTACATTAATATTAAGTGGGCTTAACATGTTGGCCAGCTCACTTACTTTGCCAGGGTTACCCGTGGCAAGGACTAAAGTTTTGTTCATAATATTATTTATCTACGTAAAATTTTTGCTGAAATTGCAGTGTTTGAAATTGATTACTTTGCTGTATTTCAATTTCAAAGCGCAGTATTTCTTCGTTTGTAAAATCGACTTGGGCAAGGTAATAAATCGACTCGCCTTCAATTACTTCTTTAAAGTTAAGCGTTTGTTTGTTGCCAAGTAGGTTTCTGGCTGTGCCAGATAACTTGGCCTTTTGAGCTGTATTGCCTGTATTGTTTTTTAACACAGAAATATTAACAATCCCTTTATATCCACTGCGCTCAAGCCCATAAGCCTTGGCAATTTGTGGCTGAATAAAGGTTGATGGAAAAGCAATGTAATGTACTTGCCACGGGCCAAGTTCTTTATATTGCCCGCCCAATGTTTGTTCGCTGTGTGCGTTAAATGCGAATGTTAAACAAGCAATAAGACAAAATTTAATTAACCGATTCATTGTTCACTCCAAAAATATAAAAAAGAGGCCATAAGGCCTCTTTTACTTAAAACAAAAGCTTAAGCTAAAAAGTCCATTAACAGCATTTGCAAAAACTGAATACCAATAATTAATACAAGTACTGATAAATCTAACCCACCCATTGGTGGAATAATTTTACGAAGTGGCTTGAGCATTGGCTCAGTAAGCTGGTGGAAAACCGCTTCAATAGGGTTGTAGCCTTGGCTTACCCAGCTGAGAATTGCGCGAATAAGCAAAACATAAAAAACTAAGCTAAGTGCTTTTTGCATTAACGTAACAAATGCTTCCGTGAAAACCAGTTGGGCATACCATGCACCGGTAAAAACCAACATTAAAGTACTAATTTTGGCAATAGCTACAATAAATGCCAGCAATAGTGAGGCTAAATCAAGCCCACCTAACCCGGGTATAATTTTACGTAAAGGGTTGACTGCAAACGACGTTGCTTTAACCACAAATTGGCTCATTGGGTTGTAAAAATCGGCTTTTGCCCACTGTAGCCAAAAACGCAGTAGTACCACCATTAAAAACAAATCAAACAGAGTACTGATCAAAAATTGCATGGCATTCATAGTGTAACCTTTAATAATAAAGTAGTTTTAAAGTTCTTTTTCCATTTGCATAGCTCGAGCAATACACGCATCCATCGCATCGCCAACGGTTTTAGTTAAGCCTTCGTCTTTTAAATGCTCAACTGCGGCATGTGTAGTACCGCCTTTAGATGTTACGTTTGCGCGTAGCTGAGAAATGCTAATTTCTGGTTGGCTTAACGCCATTTCGGCAGCGCCAAGTGCTGTTTGTTGTACTAAACGACGAGCATCTTCATCATTAAAGCCAAGCGCTTTTGCTTTTTCTTCAATGGCTTCCATAAATAAGAAAAAGTAAGCTGGTGATGAACCTGTTACTGCAATGATATCGTTAATTTGCGCTTCTTGTTCGACCCACACCACAATACCTGTGCACTCAAATACTTGTTGAACAAATTCATGTTCTTGGTGCGTTTCGCCAGCGCCAAATAAGCCAGACACGCCACGCCCTAATAAAGACGGTGTATTAGGCATGCAACGTACAATTTTTACATCTTGCCCTAACATTTCGCGCAAGCGGCTTACTGTTAAACCAGCAGCTACTGAGATAAAGAGTTTATCACTGAAATCGATGCCAGACTCTTGAAACGATTTACATAAATCGCCCATCATTTGCGGCTTTACAGACAAAACAATTACATCAGCATCGCGTAGGGCTTCGTTATTGTCACTGGTGGTTTGCACCTTGAAATCGGCTGCTACCTTTGCAAGCTTTTCTTGGTTGCGGTTAGTCGCAATGATGTTGTTTGCGTCAAAGCCGTTTTTTACCATGCCACCAATAATAGCGTAGCTCATGTTACCTGTGCCTATAAATGCGATTTTTTTATCTGACATAAATCTGTTTTTACCTTTTAAGTTCGTGTTCCAAAAATGTCTGTTCCGATCCTCACCATAGTTGAGCCTGCACTAATTGCGGCTTCAACGTCATTACTCATACCCATAGATAGAGTGTCTAACTGTGGATATTGGGCCTTTAGTTTATCAAAGCAAGTTTGTAATTGCTCAAAATATTGAGTTTGTGTCGTTGGATCGTCACTTTTTGCAGGAATAGCCATCAAACCACGTAATCTTAACTGATCACATTGGCTAATAAACTCAGCAAGATTTGCGATGTCATTGGGATGACAGCCCGACTTTGCCTCCTCGGCGCTAATATTTACCTGAATAAGTACATTAAGTGGTGGTTTACTGGTTGGGCGCTGAGCGTTGAGGCGCTTGGCTATTTTGATTCGATCGACGCTTTGTACCCAATCAAAATTTTCTGCCACTAAAGCACTTTTATTTGACTGGATAGGGCCAATGAAATGCCAAATGATATCGCTATATGTGTGCAGTTGAGCTATTTTATCTACAGCTTCTTGAACATAAGACTCACCAAACTGGCGTTGGCCATGATTGTATGCAGCAACGATATCGTCGCTAGGTTTGGTTTTAGACACCGCCAGCAAGGTTATTTCATCTTTGCTTCTGTGCGTGTTTTTTGCCGCGTTTGAAATTCTTGCGTAGGCGCAAGTGAGTCGTTCTGCTATTGTAACCATATAATTATCAGCCAGTTGTGGAGTCATAAATGGATATTACCGAATTATTAGCGTTTAGTGTGCAACACAATGCATCCGATTTACATTTATCGTCGGGTGTTTCACCTATGATACGCGTAGATGGTGATGTTCGCCGCATTAATATACCAGCCCTTGCAGATAAAGACGTAAACAGTTTAGTTTACGATATTATGAACGATACTCAGCGCAAAGATTACGAACAAAACCTTGAGGTGGATTTTTCGTTTGAGGTTCCTAATCTTGCTCGCTTTCGTGTTAATGCCTTTAATTCAAACCGCGGTCCTGCGGCAGTATTTCGTACTATACCGAGTGAAGTATTAACACTTGATGATTTAGGCGCGCCAGATATTTTTAAAACAATATCAGACAACCCGCGTGGGTTAGTGCTTGTTACCGGGCCAACAGGGTCGGGTAAATCAACAACACTTGCGGCCATGGTTGATTACATAAATCAAAATAAGCATCACCATATTTTAACGATTGAAGATCCAATCGAATTTGTTCACGATAACAAGTTAAGCTTAGTTAACCAACGTGAAGTACATCGTGATACACACAGTTTTTCAAACGCACTGCGTAGTGCGCTGCGTGAAGACCCCGATGTTATATTAGTGGGTGAGCTGCGTGATTTAGAAACTATTCGCCTAGCGATGACCGCTGCTGAAACCGGTCATTTAGTGTTTGGTACGTTGCATACAACCTCAGCGCCCAAAACCATTGACCGTATTATTGATGTATTCCCTGGTGAAGAAAAAGCAATGGTACGCTCTATGTTGTCTGAGTCATTGCGTGCGGTTATTTCGCAAACGCTCCTTAAAAAAATTGGTGGTGGGCGAGTGGCAGCTCATGAAATTATGATTGGTGTACCCGCCATACGTAACTTAATTCGTGAAGACAAAATTGCACAAATGTACTCGTCTATTCAAACTGGCGCCTCAATTGGTATGCAAACAATGGATCAATGTTTAACAAACTTAGTTAACCGAGGCATTGTGACCAACACCGCAGCGCAAGCTAAAGCGCAAGACAAAACACAATTTGGTGGTTAAGGAATTAGAATGACTCTATCTTTAAACCGTTACTTAATCACTATGATTGAGAAAAAAGGCTCTGATTTATTTGTATCTAGCCGTTTACCTGTTAGTGCAAAAATAAACGGTGAACTAATTCAATTGGGCGATGACAAACTCACTGACGAAGAGTCTTTGCAGTTGGTTGAGTCTGCGATGAGCGAAAAGCAAAAAGCGGAGTTTCATGCTACTAAAGAATGTAACTTTGCTATTGCAACCGACGAAGGGCGTTTTCGTATTTCTGCGTTTTGGCAGCGCGATAGAGCAGGTATGGTTATTCGCCGAATTGTGACACAGATCCCTGATATCAGTGATTTGGGCCTACCCTCGACACTCACCGACGTCATTATGGCTAAGCGCGGTTTAGTTTTGTTTGTTGGTGGAACAGGAACCGGTAAGTCGACCTCATTAGCAGCCCTGATTGGCTACAGAAACCGAAACCAACGAGGTCATATTTTAACAATTGAAGATCCTATTGAGTTTGTTCATGAGCACCGCAAAAGTATTATTACCCAACGCGAAGTAGGGCTCGATACAGATAGTTTTGAGTCGGCGCTTAAAAGCTCATTACGTCAAGCTCCTGATGTTATTTTAATTGGTGAAATACGCTCGCAAGAAACCATGGAATACGCATTAAGCTTTGCTGAAACAGGGCATTTATGTGTGGCTACACTGCATGCCAACAATGCCAACCAAGCCATTGACCGTATTATGCATTTGGTACCAAAAGAAAAGCATGACAAGCTTAAATACGATTTAGCACTTAACTTACGTGCCATTGTAGCTCAACAATTAATACCTACCTCAGATGGCGAAGGACGCGTTGCCGCAATAGAGATATTACTTAATTCACCTATGGTGGCAGAGCTGATTAAAAACGGCGATATTGGCGGCATTAAAGAGGCTATGGCTAAATCTAACGATATGGGCATGCAAACCTTTGACCAAGCCCTTTTTGAGTTATACAGGCAGCAACGTATTAACTATGCAGATGCATTGCATCATGCTGACTCACCAAATGACTTACGCTTGATGATTAAACTGCGCAATAACGAACAACAAGGTGCGGGCTTTTTACAAGGTGTAACTATTGATGGAATGGGGGATGACGATAACTAATTAGTTATTGTTATTAAAAAAGCGCGACTTTCCAGCCGCGCTTTTTTAATATTTAACACACCTAATTACAGCGTTACTCACCGTAAAATGATTCAAAAAAACTTTCTAAAATAATTACCGCAGACATATTATCTACATTTCCTTTACCTAAATTTTTATAACCACCTTGCTCAAATAAACGGGCTTTTGCGTCAGCAGTTGTTAGGCGCTCATCTTGTGTTTGTACAGGAATGCCATAGTGATTATGTAACCTGTTAGCAAACTTTTTAGCTTTAAATGTCACCTCTTGTGAAGTGCCATCCATATTAAGCGGTAAACCGACCACCATTAAATCTGGTTGCCATTCGTTTACTTGTACTGCGATATGATCCCAGCTTGGAATACCATCTTGCGCTTTTACGGCCTTAAGGCTTGATGCGCTGCCGGTGAGTTCTTGCCCTACGGCAATACCAATACTTTTAGTGCCAAAATCAAATCCCATTACGGTGCGCTCGCCTTGTGGCTTAAATGTTCTTTTTGTCATTGATAATGTTTTACTTAGGCTGCTTTTCAAGCCGTTATGTTAAAGGTTTACATAAAAAAATTCACTTGTAATAGCGTGTCTATTTCCAAGTGAATTTATATTATGAACTTAATTTAGAAAGGAGATATTTAAGCATGCCCGGCTTCAGGGCTTAGTTGGCCTATATCAAAGCCAAGCATTGAAACGGCTTTTTCCCATCGTTTTTCAGCGGGCGTGTTAAAAATAATGGCCGGATCCGCTTCTATAATTAGCCAGCTGTTATCAAGCAGTTCTTGTTCTAGTTGGCCTTGTTCCCAACCTGCATACCCTAAGGTGATAATAAACTGCTCAGGGGCATGTGCTGTCGTTAAACTTGCTAGCACGTCTTTAGAGGTGGTGATCATAATATCACTACTGAGCTTTTGGCTTGAGGTATACCCGAGCTTAGGGGAGTGAAGCACAAAACCTCTATCTGTTTTAACTGGACCACCTGCAAACACAGCTACTTTAGCTGCTTGTTGGGTTTTGTCGTTATCGATTTCTATTTTATCAAGTAGTTCACCAACGGTTACGTTGATGGGTTGGTTTATCACCAATCCCATTGCCCCATCTTCATTGTGCTCGCAAATATACGTAACAGCACGTTTAAAAAAAGGGTCTTGCATTGACGGCATGGCGATTAAAAAATGATTTTCTAATGACTGCATAGATTTCACCCTTTCAGTTAATGAATTTTGAGTATGGCACAACCCTGTATTTTATAACTAAATAAGTTAACTGATTTTATTAAAATATTAATACAGCAAGTGCTGCATTAATATTTAAACGTTAAACGCATTGCGTTAAGCCAATTTAACTTATTTAACCTGAGGCTAGACTATTTAGCTAATTTTCTCTCAATAGCATCAAAAAGAATACCTGTGATTGATATATCATACGCGGCTTCAATTTCACGCACACACGTAGGTGCTGTTACGTTAATTTCGGTTAGCTTGTCGCCAATAATATCAAGGCCAACAAATACAAGGCCTTTTTCTTTAAGCGTGGGCGCAACGGCCTGTGCAATTCTCATATCTGACTCGCTCAATGGGCGAGCTTCACCACGACCGCCTGCGGCTAGATTTCCGCGAGTTTCACCGTTTTGTGGAATACGCGCTAAGCAGTAGGGAATGACTTCACCGTCAACCACAAGAACGCGTTTATCGCCTTGTGTAATAGCAGGAACATAATTTTGTACCATGGCATAGCGGCTGCCATGCTCGGTTAGGGTCTCGCAAATAACACCTATGTTTGCATCATCTTCTTTTACACGAAAAATAGACGCGCCGCCCATACCGTCAAGTGGCTTTAAAATAATGTCTTTATGCTCAGCTAAAAATTCACGAATTTGTTTTTGGCTGCGCGTAACTAAGGTATCTGGCGTGTGTTCGCTAAACCATGCAGTAAACAGCTTTTCGTTAGCATCACGCAAGCTTTGTGGTTTATTAATAATTAACGTGCCTTCATCTTCAGCGCGCTCTAAAAGATACGTTGCGTAAATGTATTCAGTGTCAAACGGCGGATCTTTGCGCATTAAAATTACATCAAGATCGGCAAGGGCAATGGTGGTTTTTTCTTCTAGTTCGTACCATTTTTCTTCGTTGTTAAATACACGCGCTTTGGCAGCGGTGGCATAAGACTTACCTTTACGAAGTGATAAATCATCCATCTCCATATAGTAAATTTCGTAGCCACGCTCTTGCGCCTGCATCATCATTGCAAAGCCGGTGTCTTTTTTGATGTTAAACCCACTAATAGGATCTGAAATAATACCTAATTTAATTGCCATGCGCTGTGCCTTAATCTATGTGTAATTACTACTAGAGTTTACTAATAGCTTTGATATGAGGGTGTTTTTAGCTATTTCAATTAGCTAAATCACCAAATTGTAGCTGTAATGCACTTAAGACCGTTAAAGCGGCGGTTTCAGTTCGTAAAACACGTGGCCCTAAACGAATATCAACAAATTCTTGTTGTTTAGTTTGTGCCATTTCTTCGTCAGTAAAGCCGCCTTCTGGGCCGACTAAAAACCGAACGCCATCTTTAGGTACAGTAATGGTTTTAATGCTGTGTTCTGCGCGAGGATGAAGCGTGAGCTTTATCGCGTTAGTTGATTGCTCAAGCCACTGTTTTATGTCTATAGGGGGGTGAACAACCGGTACATAATTACGCCCCGACTGCTCGGCTGCCGCAATCGCTATTTTTTGCCATTGTTGATGCTTTTTATCAAGGCGGTCGCCAATGAGCTTTACGCCACAGCGCTGACTAAAAATAGGGGTGATTTCGGTAATACCTAACTCAACTGACTTTTGAATTGTAAAATCCATTTTATCGCCACGCGATACGCATTGGCCTAAGTGAATTTTTAATGGTGATTCTACGTCGTGAGGATTAAATTGCTGTGGCATAACCACTACATTCTTTTTACTCACTTCTATAATTTCACTTAGGTATTCACCACCTTCGCCATTAAAAATAGACACATGTTCGCCTACTTTCATGCGAAGTACTCTGCCTATGTGGCCAGCTGCATCGTCATCGAGTGACACGGGAGTGTTTAGTGTAATAGAAGACGCTTGGTAAATATGAGGAACTCGCATGTGATTTCACTTATAAGTTGGCGATAAAGTTATATACCGCTATGTTAAGTAAGCTGCGAGCTAGGTGCAATTATTTATTGTTTATTAAGTAACTCTGTTAACTCAATAATATCGACTGATGTATCGGCTATGTCGGTATGACAAGATAGGTGGTTTGAAAAGCCTTCGTCTTTTACAGGGCTAAAAGCAAAACCGCTTTCATCTTGAGTGACTAAAAAACGTTTTTCATGCAGTGAGTTATAAATAAAACGTTGTTTTTCATCAGCCAGTAAATAATCGGTTTGATTAAACAATACACCTTTAATATCATGATGTTCATGCAAATAACTGGCAAGCTCAGAAACGCTAATTTCGTTTTCAAAATCGCAATAACAATAATCTTTAATGAGTTCATCAAACATCATTTTAACTAACTGGCGAGTATTAGCACCTGCAATGACTAAGGTACTTGGGGCATCTCGCTTTGCACTATTAAAATAGTGACCAGCAAACGCTCTGCTAAATTCGTTATCTATATCGATTAATAGATAGTTAGTAACTTCAAATGGCATAATGTCCCAGTGCAATTAAGCAAAGTGTTATGTAAGCAAGTTTTGTGTAAGCCCAAGCGAAAAATGTTTAATGTTAAATAGAAAACATGCTAATTAGTAAATAGCCTATTGCACAAAAAACAGCAAATTCAATACAAGCAATACCTATGTTGTCTTGATGATCAACTTCAAGTGCTGCATCAATATTGGGTAGTGATATTTTTTTTACAATAAATGTTAACGCATATAACAGTATCCACATTACACCGCAATGCATTACCAGTGTAAACAGGTTTTCAACCATTTTACCGTTTTGAAACGTAGCACTCGACAAGCCTGCATACGAGGCAAGCGCTAAACCAATTGATTTACCAGCATAGCGAATACCAATAGAGGTATTTTCTAAATTAAAATTACTTTGTAGCGAAGCGCCTTGATTGGCTTTTGCAAAACGATGTTCGCGTATTTTACTATCAAGTGCAAACATACCTTGCAGTAAAAAAAAGCTGACTAACGCGATTAATAAGTTACTGAACCCTTGAGTGTGGGTCCATGTGTAAAGGCCTAAGGTCATAATGAAATTAGCTATTAGCATGCCAGAGTCTACTAAGGCGGCGCATACATTTTGTTTTAAAATAGCCGCTTCTTCGTTAAAACGATGCAAAATCCACTTTCGGTGAATCAAATGTCCCACTTTTATAAATGAAAACAACAGCAACACTAATATTGCTACTTTAAGTGGATTAGATTGTGCGGTACTTACACTTATTTCATCAAATAAAAAGGCAATGGTTGCAATAACAACCGAAATCTCTGAAGCAAAATTGATCCCCATGGCAAAGTTATCATGCTGGGCTAATTCATCTTTAAGCGCTTGTTTTAATTTAATTTGAGTTATTATTCTTAATGAAAAAATAGTTAAGCAAATAACAGCAAAACTAATAGTAATCGCAACAAAACTAGTGTTAGATAAAGATAAATATGACATGGTTGTCCTAATTAGAGTTAACCTTTAAGGTTTTAATCATTCTAGTACGGTTACTGATGATATAAAAGAGAGGATTGATGAGTAACGCAATACAACTTCCTATTCAATTACAAAAACTTGGGTTAAAGCGCTATGAGCAGCTGTACCCGCAGCATCCTATAGAAAACGAAGTTGTAAGGTTATTAGCGTTAAGCGACTTTGCTTGGCGCTGTATTCAGTCTCAGCCTGATTTAAAAAGCGGGTTACTATGTGAAGACGAAATTAAAAGTAGAGACATACCTTCCCCCTTCGACAACTTAACACTGGCAGATATAAACGAAGCACAGTGTCATCAAATACTTCGCAAATATCGTGAAAAATACTGGCTTAAAGTCGCTTTTTTAGATTTATGTTGTGAAAACCCAATTGCAGATAGCATTGAGTATATTAGCCAGCTTGCTGATAAGTTAATTCAAAGCGCTAACGAGTGGGCCCATGCGCAAGTGGCCACACTTAATGGTGAGCCTATAGATGAGCAAGGGCAATCTTTGCCTTTAATGGTACTTGGTATGGGCAAGTTAGGTGGTAAAGAACTTAACTATTCTTCAGATATCGACCTTATATTTGCATACCCTCGTAGTGTTAAAACTCAAGGCGGGCGAAAAAGTATTGAGGCGCAGGTGTTTTACACAAAAGTGGCTCAAAAGCTAATAGCAGCACTTAACCAAACAACAGGGGATGGGCAGGTATTTAGGGTTGATATGCGCCTTAGGCCATTTGGTGAAAGTGGCCCATTGGTCATGAGTTTTAACGCTATTGAAGATTATTACCAAGAGCAAGGGCGTGATTGGGAGCGTTACGCCATGCTTAAAAGTCGTTTAATTGGTAAGCCCAATCACTATTGGGATGAATTTAATCAATTGCTTAAACCTTTCGTATACCGACGGTATATTGATTTTTCAGTTATTGAATCGCTTCGTAAAATGAAACTCATGATTGCGCAAGAAGTTCGCCGTAAACGTTTAACCAATAATATAAAACTGGGGGCTGGCGGAATACGAGAAGTTGAATTTATTGTTCAAGCACTACAAATGGTACGCGGCGGGCGAGAGGCTAATTTACAGACGCAATCATTACTTAATGCGTTAAACCAGTTAGCACTAAACCAAGTTATTGATGACGACGAAGCAAAAGAGCTGAAAAGTAATTATCTTTATTTACGAAAGGTAGAGCAATACCTGCAAATATTCGACGACCAGCAAACGCAAACTTTGCCTGATGATGAGATAAACCAACAACGGTTAAATTACCTATTATCGCAACCAGACTTTGCAGCGTCAGTAAATGAAATTGAGCAGGTAATGGCGCAGGTGCACAATGAGTTTATTCAGGTAATAGGGGAAGAAACAGAGCCTCTAGACACGTGTGAAGGTGCATTTATAAGTGCGTGGGATCATTGTGATGTCAGTTTTTTAAATGAACCTAAAGACGAATGGCAAGAACCACTGCAAGACTTTAAATTACGTTTGTCTAAAGTAAAAGTTGGAAATCGAGGGCGTGAGATTCTTGATAAACTCATGCCAGCCATGCTTAAACAGCTAAGCGACTTTAATGCCAGTGCCATAGTATTTGGTACTGTGTGCCAAATTCTTAATAAAATTATTTCGCGTACTGCCTACTTAGAACTGCTATATGAAAACCCAGGCACGTTAAAGCAGTTAGTTTCTTTGTGTTGCCATAGTAAGTGGATTGGCGAGCATATTTCTCGTTACCCAATTTTACTTGATGAATTAATTGACCCTGCTGTGCTTTATAAACCAACACCACTTAGCGCTTATAAAGACGAAATACGTCAATATTTTTTACGCATAGAGCACGACGATTTAGAGCTACAAATGGAGTCGTTAAGGCAGTTTAAACAAACTCATCAATTACGGATAGCTGCCGCAGACGCCACCGGCGTTTTGGATGTTATGAAAGTAAGCGATCACTTAACCGCATTGGCAGAAGCTATAGTCGAGCAGGCCGTAAACATTGCATGGCATAACACGGTAAAGCGCTTTGGCATGCCGCCAAACACTGACAATGAACACAAGGGTTTTGCCGTTATTGCCTATGGTAAAACGGGTGGTTTTGAAGTGGGCTACGACTCAGATTTAGATCTTGTGTTTGTTCACAATCACGATGGCTCGAGTCAGACCAATGGCGATAAAGCGATTGATTCTCGCCAGTTTTATTTAAAACTTGCCCAACGTTTAATGCACTTATTTAATACGCGAACGGCGTCGGGTATTTTATACGAGTTAGATACACGTCTTCGCCCAGAGGGTGCTTCGGGTTTACTTGCTATCAATTTAGAGAGCTTTAATCACTATCAACAAACACAAGCGTGGACATGGGAGCATCAAGCGCTGGTTCGTGCTCGTATTATTTTAGGTCAAAATGAGTTAGAAGAACGCTTTTCGCAAATACGTAAAAATATACTTTGCCAAGCGCGTGAAACGCCTGTGTTAAAAGATGATGTCATTAAAATGCGAGAGAAAATGCGCGGCCACCTTGCAAAAGGGAACACGCAGTTATTTGACCTAAAACAAGATGCTGGTGGCATGGCCGACATTGAATTTATTACACAATACCTTGTTCTTAAAAATGCACACGATAGCGAGCAACTAAGTGTATTTTCAGATAATGTAAGAATACTTACTGATGCTGCTAAAATAGGCTGTATTACAAAAGAGCAAAAGCAGCAGTTAATTAAAGCGTATATTGACTACCGTTCGTGTTACCACGTACTCAGCCTAGATCAGCAAGGAAAGTTAGTTGAACGCGAGCAGTTTTTACAAGACATCACTAATGTGACTGCCATTTGGAAAGCGGTTTTTGAGCTGTAGGATTTGTTCAATCATATTTATTTGCTTTATAAGCAAACACGCTCTAAGTGATGTGCTTTAATAAAAAATCACGCAAAAGCGTGATTTTTTATTTAACTCAAATGTTGAGTTTTAAGCAGTTAGCACGCACAAACTCAGAGGGCAATTCAGTAATTACTGCCGCTCTTTGCTTATTACAAAAGTAGGTGTAAACCTCGTGTTCAAAGTCATCATTTATAGCTCTGCCTACTTGGTACAGGGCTGAGGTGAAATTACTGTCGACCCTAAAATGATCTTTAACGACATAGTCTTTACTTAAGTACCAATAGAGCTCAATGCCTTCGCTTTTAGCATACTCAACTAAAACATCTTTCAATGTTGAACCGTTTTCGAAGCGCCTAGGCTCCACACTTCCTGTCCAACTTGCTGGCATGGGGGTAACAGTACGCGTACGCTGCTCTAAAACTCTATCGACAGTTTGATCTGGCTTTTTTAAACTCAATACGTATTGGTCACGCTCTTTGTTGCTTTTAACTTGATTTCGAATCGAGGCATAAAAGCGAGATAATCCTTCGGCAGCGGCATTTTTAGATTCTTTTAAATCTAATGTTGGAACATTTCCCATTAAAAAGTACGCAGCAAGCGCTATTAATATGACTGCAAATGACAAGTACCTAATCCAAAACCACATTACAACAACCACCCTTATTTGTTCCTGTTATTGTTATACCATTACTATTTGTAAAATGAAGGAGTATTTTTATCTGGTCGCGTTTTAAAACGGCGATGTAGCCACATGTATTGCTCTGGTGCGGCATTAATTGATAATTCCATGCGTTGATTAACACGCGTGACATCGGCTTTGTCATCACCGCTTGGGAAGTTTTCAAGCTCTGGAATAATTTCTAAATGGTACTTTCCACTTTCGTCTCGGCGGGTAATCAAACTCATAGTTTCGCAATTTTTACTGCCAGCAAACATCAGTGTACCTGTTGTAGTTGCGGTATCTTGCACTGCATAAAAAGGGACGAATTCGCAGCGATTACGGCCGTAGTCTTGATCGGGTAGGTAGTAGCACACTTTTTTATTTTTTAAGGCTTTTAGTAAGCCTTTTACGTCCTTTTTACCGACCAAGTATTCATTAGAGCGAAGGCGGCCATTAGTCGTAAAGTACTCCATTAGTGGGTTGTTGTGCGGGCGGTAAAAACCAATACCCATACAGCCCAACCCCATTAATCGGCCTGCCATTTCAAGGTGTAAAACATGAGGTACTAGTAACAGTACGCCTTTTCCAGATTGTTGCACTCGTTCGAAGTGTTCAAGCCCTTTTAAAGACCCTAAAGCTTTTTTCGCTCGCCACTGCGGCCACCACCATGCCATTCCGGTTTCAACCATCGCAATGCCAGTGTTTTCCATATTTTTTAGCACCAATGCTTTTTGATCTTCGTCGCTCATATCAGGAAAGCAGCGTTTAATATTTACTTCGGCAATGTGTCGGCGGCGTTTCATAAATTTATGAACTAAACGGCCAAGTAGTTTGCCCAGGGCTAATTGAAGTTTTTGCGGAAGCCAAGAAATTAGGTATAAGAAAAAAACGCCAATCCACGTTAGCCAGTATCGAGGGCCTAAAAAAGATGCTTTAAAAGGAGATGAGGTGACCACAAAAATTGCTCTAAAATTAAAAACGCTAGTTTAACGCTAAGCGCTGTAAAATACAAAAAGCCAGCATGTAGCTGGCTTTGTATGTGTTTTTTGACTGCTTAGACTGCTTTTAAACCCTGGTTTATAGCTACTAGGTCTTTGCTTGTTAGTGTACCCGCTGCTTGCTTTAAGCGCAGAGTAGACAGCACATAACGATAACGTACATCAGCAAGGTTACGTTTAGCATTGTATAGGTTTTGTGTGCTTACAAGTACATCAACAATTGTACGCGTACCGACCTCAAAGCCTGCCTCTGTTGCTTTTAAAGCACTTTGGGCAGATACAACAGCTTGCTCTAACGCTTTGTAAGTTGCAATGTCAGACACTACTTGATTGTAAGACGTAATAACCGTGCGGGTAATTGCGCGGTAATTGGCTTCGTAATCTTGGCTAGCTGCAACGTAAAATGCACGTGCTTGATCAGTAGCTGCAACTGTTGCACCTCCAGAGTATAAAGGCAGGCTAAAGTTAAGGCCTACTGAGGTTGAGTCTGCACGAGGTTGTCTAGTTAGGCTTGTACCATTTATATCTGTATCTGTTAAAGAGTCGCCATAACTTGCACTTAGGGTTAGCTTTGGATAGTGACCCGCTCTTGCCAGTTTAATTTGATCTTGCGCTATATCTACGGTTACTTTAGCAACTTGCAAGCTAATATTTTTATCTTTAGCAATATTTAAAAAGTCGCTAGAGTCTCGAGCTGGCTTAGTTGTAGAAAATGTCTCTGTATTTAAAAAGTCTAACTTAGCGTGATATTTACCCGTAATTTCTCGTAGTTGCTCACGCGCTGTTTCTACTGAGTTATTAGCAATAATTTCTTGTGCAACAGAGTTGTCAAACTGTGCTTGTGCTTCGTGTACATCGGTAATTGCCGTTAAACCAACAGCGTAACGTTGTTTAGTTTGTTCAAGCTGGCGTTCGATGGCGCGTTTTTCCGTTTTAATAAATTCAAGGTTATCAATCGCACTTAAAACGTTAAAGTAGCCTTCCGCAACACGAACAATTAAGTTTTGTTTCGCCGAGTCGTATTGAGCATTTGCTTGCAACGCTTGTTTGTCTGCAATGTCTAATGAGTTCCATGCGCCTAAATCAAATAAAGTTTGGCTTAAGCTAAGACCACGGGTGAACTGATCAGAGTCGCTTTCGACTTTAACTTGGCTTGTCAGGTCCGTCACACTTTGAAAAGAGGTTGAGTCACTTTTTGTATAACCCATTGTTAAACCAATTTGCGGCAATAATGCAGCCATTGCAGTATCTGCTTGGTAAGATTGTGCGTCTGCTTGGGCTTTTGCTTTTAAAACGGTAGGATCGTTGGCCGTTGCAATTTCAAAAACTTGTAGTAAATCTTCAGCGCTTGCTGCTGTTGTGCCTAATGCGCATGATAAACTAACTAGCGCCGCAAGAATGTTCTTTTTCATATGTTGTTCGGTCCTTAGACAATTTTTATACTAAAACCATGGTAACCTGTTTTACGTAATAACTAAAAATAAAAAGAGTAAAACAGTGCGTCGAAATGTAACAGAATATATTAACGTACTTCAAAGTTTTTAATAAGTAGAGGATGCTTACGTGCCAGATAAAAAACTTGTTCAGTTTACGCATAAAGATGTCAGCGTAAAGCCGGTCAAAAATTTGTATAAAGGCTTTTTTCAGGTTGATTTGTATCAGTTTGAACATGCCTTGTTTGCGGGCGGTAAATCAGAACTTATTAGTCGCGAGATTTTAGAGCGTGGAGACGCCATTGCTGTGTTGCCTTACGACCCCATATCAGACACTGTGCTTTTAATAGAACAAATACGTATAGGGGCTATTAAAAGCAAACATTCACCTTGGCTACTAGAATGTATTGCTGGAATGACTGACGGCAGTGACGATTATGAATCGGTCGTAAAGAAAGAAGCGTACGAAGAAGCTGGGCTTAATTTAACAGAGCTTGAATTTATGCTTTCGTACCTTTCAAGCCCTGGTGGTACAACAGAGCGGTTACATTTATATCTTGCACGAGCCGATTTAAGTGACGTTGAGTCTGGTGTGTATGGCCTTGAAACCGAAGGTGAAGATATAAAAACTCACGTACTCAGCGTTGATGATGCGCTAACTCGCCTCAACAATGGTGAAATGGATAATGCTGCAACCGTTATTTGCATGCAGTGGCTTGCGCTTAACCATGAAAAAATGAAACACAAGTGGACAGATTCTTCTTCATAGCCACAAATTGGCTCACAGTATAATGGTGGTATTTTGACAGTACAATTAGCAACAAATAGATATATCCAAAGCCTCCCAAAGTATTTAACGCTTTGTGAGCACAACTACTTACGACTTTTAAAATTGTTACCGGCTGAACGAGCGATTGGCTGCAGCCGAGAAGTGAAGTTGGGGAACAGTGAGTTTGCGACTAAGGTTGATGGCAGTGCAAAATACACTATGGATATTTCTATTAAGCAGCTAAGCGGCATGGTAAAGGGAATTGCACCGCTTTATTTAACTGTGAGGTTGTATCACGATGCTAAAGTGGCTGAAATTATCCATCACGATTACCATCAGCGTATTAAGCCTTCTTATGGTTACCCTAATCCAAAAATGCATCAAAAAGATGAAAAATATCAACTTAATGCATTTTTATACGACTGGCTTGTAGCCTGTGTAGAACACGGACAAGCAACGCTGAATTGGGATGTAAATAATGGCTTGGTTTGATGAACCTTACCTCATTGATAAGTCGTCGTTACGCATAGCACATATTACCGATTGTCATTTATTCTCAAATAAAGCCGGTGAGTACTTTGGCGTAAATACGGCGATTTACTTTGAACAGGCGCTGGCTCATATGGCTAAGCAATCCCTTGATTTTGTAATATTTGGCGGCGACCTTACGCAAGATCACAGCGCAGAGTCTTATTTTTTATTTAGTGAGCTGATTAACCAAAGTGATTTAACATGCCCTGTTTTTTGGGTTCCAGGTAACCATGATGATATTGCCCAGCTTAACCGAATGAGTGGTGGGCAAATAAATCGCGCTAAACATATAGTGGCAAATGGCGTTGAGTTACTTCTTATTAATTCTAAAGGGCCAACGCCTGCAGGGTGGGTAACAGGCACGCATTTGAATGAAATTACCGAACGGCTGTTTGCTTCGGCGAGTTCCAAAATTATGTTTTGTCACCATAACCCACTCCCCATTGATGGCTACCTAGACAAACACATGCTCGAAAACGGGCCGCAATTACTTAATATATTAGTTAATAGCGAAAACGTTTTCGGCTTGTTTCATGGTCATGTGCATAACGAATACATGCAAACGTTTAGAGCGCTTCCCATTTACGCGACTCCAGCCAGCTCAGTGCAGTTTAAAAAACACAGCCCCGAATGGATACAGCAAGACTATGGGCCAGCATACAGGTTGATATGTATTAGCACGAAAAAAGAGAATATAAGCACAGATATGGAAGTAGTATGGCTAAACGGGTAATCTATATTCATGGTTTTAATAGCTCAGATAAATCATATAAAGCTGTGCGCTTTGGCGAGCTTATGGCACACTATGACGTTGACTATTGTGTACCGTGCCTAAACCATGAGCCCATACAAGCCATCATAGCGCTTGAGCAATTACTTACACCTAATACTGTTTTATTAGGTAGCTCATTAGGTGGATTTTTTGCCACGTATTTATCGCAGCGTTATCAAATTCCTGCTGTGGTTATAAATCCCGCGGTTGCGCCATACACTTTATTAAAGCCGTTGCTTGGTTTAAATTATAATCCGTATCAAGATTATCATTATGAATTGAATAGCAGCCACATAGCGGCTTTAAAAGCGTTGGCTGTTGATGACCTAAAGCACCCTGAATTACTGTATTTATTACAGCAAACAGGCGATGAAGTGTTAAATTTTCAACACGCAGTAAACTATTATTCGCAATGTAAGCAAAGGATCGAGTTTGGTGGCGATCATAGCTATCTTGGCTTTGAACAAACCTTTGCAAGTATTGTAGATTTTCTTAAAATCACGTAAAACTAGTTAAGCACAGCCTTAGCGCATATAAAGATAAAAACTATGAGTGATCAAAATTATAACGCCGAAGCCATTGAAGTACTTAATGGATTAGATCCGGTAAAAAGACGCCCCGGGATGTACACCGATACTGTGCGCCCAAATCATTTAGGCCAAGAAGTAATCGATAACAGTGTCGATGAAGCTATGGCGGGCCATGCAACTAAGATTGATGTAATTCTACACGAAGATAACTCGCTTGAAGTAAGTGATGACGGTCGTGGTATGCCCATTGATATTCACCCAGAGGAAGGTATTCCAGGTATAGAGCTTATTTTTACTAAGCTGCATGCCGGTGGTAAATTCTCAAACAAAAACTATCAGTTTTCAGGTGGTTTACACGGGGTAGGTATTTCAGTTGTAAATGCATTATCTACACGTGTAGAAGTAACAGTTCGCCGTGATGCGCAGCAATACAGAATGGCCTTTGAAAACGGTGATAAAGTTGAAGATTTAAACGTTATAGGCACTGTCGGTAAACGTAACACCGGGACTACCGTTCGCTTTTGGGCCGATGCCAGCTATTTTGACTCTGCTAATTACTCTATTACCAAGCTTAATCATTTATTAAAAGCCAAAGCGGTACTTTGTCCTGGTTTGCGTATTAAATTTGTTAATAAACAAACAAAAGAAACGCAAGAATGGTTTTACGAAACCGGCTTAAAAGATTATTTAATTGAAGCGGTTAAAGGTTTCGAAACGCTGCCACAAGACCCATTTGTAGGTGAGTTTAAAAGCGCTATAGAAGGTGTTGATTGGGCTGTGGTATGGCTGCCAGAGGGCGGTGAATCGATAGCTGAAAGCTATGTAAACCTAATCCCCACTGCGCAAGGCGGTACACATGTTAATGGTTTACGCCAAGGCTTACTTGAAGCCATGCGCGAGTTTTGTGAATTTAGAAACTTATTACCTCGTGGTGTAAAACTTACCCCAGACGATATATGGGAGCGCTGTAGTTATGTGCTTTCGGTTAAAATGCAAGACCCTCAGTTTGCCGGCCAAACAAAAGAAAAACTGTCTTCACGCACGTGTGCGGCACTTGTTTCGGGTGTTGTAAAAGATGCATTTAGCCTTTGGTTAAATGAACATACAGATACAGCAGAGTTGTTAGCTGAGCTGTGTATATCAAACGCACAAAGTCGTTTAAAAGCCGCTAAAAAAGTAGTGCGTAAACGCGTTACAGCGGGCCCTGCATTACCAGGTAAACTTACCGACTGTAGCGCAGCAGATAACGACCGTACCGAACTATTTCTAGTAGAGGGTGACTCTGCTGGTGGCTCGGCTAAGCAAGCGCGAGATCGTGAGTTTCAAGCAATAATGCCGCTGCGTGGTAAAATTTTAAATACGTGGGAAGTTGAGTCAGGGCAAATATTAGCATCGCAAGAGGTGCATGATATTTCTGTGGCTTTAGGGATCGATCCTGATTCAGCCGACATGAGCGGGCTACGCTACAATAAAATTTGTATATTGGCCGATGCTGACTCTGATGGTCTTCACATTGCCACACTGTTATGTGCTTTGTTTGTTCGACACTTTCCGCAGTTAGTAAAAACAGGTCATGTATACGTAGCAATGCCACCATTATTTAGAATAGATATTGGTAAAGAGGTATATTACGCCTTAGATGAAGATGAAAAAACCAGTATTTTGGCCCGTATTGAAGCAGAAAAAAAACGCGGTAAAGTAAACGTACAGCGTTTTAAAGGATTGGGTGAAATGAACCCACTGCAACTTCGCGAAACCACCATGGATCCAAACACAAGACGTTTAGTTCAGCTAACACTTGATGAAGAAGTTCAAACCATGGAAATGATGGATATGTTACTTGCTAAAAAGCGTTCGCCAGACAGGCGCCAATGGTTAGAAGATCATGGTAACAAGGCACAAGTATAATGATGCGTGTTGGCCACTAGGAGATAGAAATGAATAAACTACTAGCAAGTGTATTGTTACTGAGTTTAATAAGTGCGCCTGCAATGGCTAAAAACATACTAGACAAGCTTAGTGTTGCACCTGGTTTTGAACTTAGTTTATTTGCAGACGACGTTGAAAATGCGCGCCAAATTGCAGTATCAAAAAAAGGCATTGTTTACGCAGGCTCGCGCAAAGCAGGTAATGTGTATGCGCTTATCGATCATAATAGCGATGGCGTAGCCGATAAAAAAATTGTGATTGCAGAGGGTTTAAATATGCCCTCAGGGCTGGCTATTAAAGAGGGTGATTTATACGTAGGTGAAGTGCATCGTATTATTCGCTTTAAAAATATAGACACCCAATTAAAAGATCCAAAGTTTGATGTGATCTACAACGCATTGCCTTCAGAGCGCCATCATGGCTGGAAGTTTTTACGCTTCACACCCACAGGCGAATTGCTTATTCCTGTCGGTGTACCGTGTAATATTTGCGCCGAAGACGAGCGCTTTGGTCGTATTTTTTCACTAAACGTAGAAACCAAGCAAATTAAAACAATAGCGCAGGGCGTTCGAAATACCGTTGGCTTTGATTTTCACCCAAGCACTCAGGCTTTGTGGTTTAGTGATAATGGCCGCGACATGATGGGCGATGATATTCCACCAGATGAAATAAACCGCGTAAGTAAAGAAGGGGAGCACTTTGGGTTCCCTTATATTCACGCCGGTGCGATTGTTGATCCTGAATTTGGTGAAGGAAAAAATATTGCTGATTACACGTCTCCTGCGCTCGCATTGCCTGCCCATGTGGCACCATTAGGTATTCATTTTTACAACGCAAAACAATTCCCAGCAAGCTACAAAGAGCAGTTATTTGTTGCTGAACATGGCTCATGGAATCGTAGTAAAAAAGCAGGCTACAAAGTAGCTATAGCCACAATAGAGCAAGGCCGTGTGACTAAATACACGCCGTTTATTACCGGCTTTATGAAAGACGAAACAACATTTGGACGCCCAGTTGCATTTGCAGAGTTAGGTGACGGCAGTCTGTTAGTAAGTGACGATTACGCCAATGTAATCTACCGCGTAAGCTATAAGAAAAACTAGGTAAGCTTTAATGAGTGATACAGATACCTTGCTAATGCAAGGAATAGAGCAACAAACAATGGGGCGCTTTACTGAAGACGCCTATTTAAACTATTCTATGTACGTGATCATGGATCGTGCTTTGCCACATGTTGGTGATGGCTTAAAACCAGTGCAGCGTCGTATTATTTACGCGATGAGCGAATTAGGCTTATCGGCCGCAGCTAAATACAAAAAGTCAGCTCGTACCGTGGGTGACGTACTCGGTAAATATCACCCTCATGGCGATAGTGCTTGTTACGAAGCCATGGTACTTATGGCGCAACCGTTTTCGTATCGCTATCCACTTGTCGATGGTCAAGGAAACTGGGGTGCTGCTGATGATCCAAAATCATTTGCTGCAATGCGTTATACTGAAGCGCGTTTATCTAAGTTTTCTGAAGTACTGCTTAAAGAGCTTGGCCAAGGCACGGTAGATTGGACACCAAACTTTGATGGTACACTAGACGAACCAGTTGTATTGCCCTCACGCTTACCACATATTTTACTTAATGGTATTACCGGTATTGCTGTTGGTATGGCAACTGATATTCCGCCTCATAACGTGAGAGAAGTAGCCAGTGCATGTTGTTTATTACTCGATAAACCAAAGACAGAGCTTGATGAATTATTAGAGCTAGTACACGCACCTGACTACCCAACCGATGCCGAAATAATTACCCCAAAAGCCGATATTCATAAAATATACAAAACCGGCCGAGGCTCAATTAAAATGCGTGCGGTGTATAGTGAAGAGCAAGGCGATATTGTGATCACCGCGCTTCCGCATCAATGTTCAGGCGGTAAGGTACTTGAGCAAATTGCAGCGCAAATGAACGCAAAAAAACTGCCTATGATTGCTGATTTACGTGACGAGTCAGATCACGAAAACCCAACACGTATAGTGATTATACCACGCTCTAATCGTATTAAAGCAGAGCCATTAATGGCTCACTTGTTTGCGACCACCGATTTAGAAAAAAACTACCGCGTAAACTTAAATATGCTGGGGCTAGATGGTCGTCCGCAGGTTAAAGATTTGCGTAGTATTTTAAGTGAGTGGCTCATATTTAGGCGCGAGACTGTTCGTCGTCGTTTGCAGTATCGTTTAGATAAAGTACTGGCGCGATTACATATTTTAGAAGGCTTATTAGCAGCATTCTTAAATATTGATGAAGTGATTGAAATTATTCGCAGTGAAGATAAGCCAAAGCCTATTTTAATGCAGCGCTTTGATTTAACCGATATACAAGCAGAAGCTATTTTAGAGTTAAAACTCCGCCATTTAGCTAAACTTGAAGAGTTTAAAATTCGTGGTGAGCAAGACGAGCTTGCTAAAGAGCGTGATAAATTAGAACTCACGCTTGGTTCTGACCGCCGTATGTCAACGTTGCTTAAAAAAGAAATTCAAGAAGCGGCAGAAATGTATGGCGACGATCGTCGTTCTCCTGTTATCGAGCGCTCGGAAGCGAAAGCTTTAAACGAAAAAGATTTAATTCCATCGGAATCAGTGACTGTTGTTCTTTCAGACAAAGGGTGGGCACGTGTTGGTAAAGGTCATGACTTGGATGCGCAAGGATTAAGTTACCGCTCAGGCGATGCCTACAGAGCTTCAGCTCGCGGTAAGAGTAATCAGCCCGCCGTATTTTTAGATTCAGCAGGGCGTGCATTTGCAACTGATGCACATAGTTTACCGTCGGCACGTAGCCAAGGCGAGCCAATGACTGGGCGTTTTAACTTAACAACCGGTGCAAATTTTGAGCACGTTGTTATGGCTGAAGATAGTCAAGTATTACTTATGGCATCGGACGCGGGTTACGGTTTTATCACTGATTTTAAAGACCTTGTGAGTAAAAACAAAAACGGTAAAGCGTTAGTGAGTGTGCCTAAAGGCGGTATTTTACTCCAACCAATTAGAGTGAGCGATGTAGCTAGCGATTACTGTATGGCTATTTCTAACGAAGGACGCATGCTTTTATTCCCACTACGCGATTTACCTAAACTAGGTAAGGGTAAGGGTAATAAAATTATTTCTATCCCTGGTGCAAAGGTACAGGCTCGTGAAGAGTTTGTGAAAGTACTGGCTGTTGTCCCTCTAGGAAGTAGCGTTACATTGCATGCTGGTAAACGCAAGCTAACCCTTAAACCAACAGATTTAGAGCATTACCATGGTGAACGAGGTCGTCGAGGTAACAAGTTACCGCGAGGCTTGCAGCGTGTTGATGAAGCTGTTGTTGAGCTAACGCCTCAAGATGAAGAGCCTGTTGAAAGTACGGCAGATGAATCATAAGCTTTGAGCTAACGTATTACGGCCTGCAATTGCAGGCCGTTTTTGTATGTAGAGCCCAGTTTTTACCATTTTATTGTTATGTGTTGAGCAATTAATTTTAGCATTGACTCTATTTCAGCGTACAGTTGTTCGCTATTGTCTCGTCTGTGTCACAAAATAACGCTATAATAGTGTCATAGTGCACAATGACATGCGCACCGCACACAATTGATTTGGAGAACGAGTTTGTTAGCTGTAATACGTGTTTTTATTATGTTTATGTTTATATTATTGAGTTGTATTTTTGGTTTATTACTTTCATTAGTCAGGCCTTTTCACCCAAATAATGTTCACATAATTGCAGGTTGGTTTGGTTCTATGGCCAAAATGATCGGTGTTAAATTAGTGCTGACACGCCATCAAGATGCTGAAAATATTGGCCCTGCAGTGTACGTTGCAAATCATCAAAATAGTTATGATTTATTTACAGTACCAGCAATGGTACCAAAAAACTGTGTAAGTCTTGGTAAAAAGAGCCTAAAGTGGATCCCGTTTTTTGGTCAACTTTATTGGCTGTCGGGCAATATTTTAATAGATAGAGCAAATCGTTCAAAAGCGGCTGGTACTATTTCAAAAGCAGCTGAAAAAATTAAGAAAAATGGGTTATCTATATGGGTATTTGCAGAAGGTACACGAAGCTATGGGCGCGGTTTATTACCTTTTAAAACAGGTGCTTTTCATACCGCGATGAGTGCGGACGTGCCAGTGGTTCCCGTGTGTATGAATACAACGCATAAAACCATTAAGCTAAATCGTTGGGATAATGGTACAATTTACATCGAAATGTTAGCGCCTATATCACTTGATAAAAGTATAAGTGCGCGAGAGCACGCTCAAAACGTACATACTGTTATGGCTGCTAAAATAAACGAATTAGATGCTCAAGTGAGAGAGAAATAATGGAAAACTGGCGCGAAATAAGTGAAGACATCGTAAGTTCACTACTTGAAGATGGATCAGATCCTGAAATACTTTATGAAGTAGAGCACCACTTTGTGTGTGAAGACTTCCCTAAACTAGAGCAAGCAGCATTGGCTGCTTTTAAATTAGGCTACGATGTTGAAGAGCCAGCAGAGCTTGAGCTTGAAGACGGCAGCAAAATTTGGAGCTTCGACATAGTAGTAGAAGCTGAGCTAGACGTAGACGTTATTATGGAAGACGTTGATAAACTAGCAGCACTTGCTGTTGAATGCGACGTTGAGTACGACGGTTGGGGCACTTACTTTCAAGAGTAATTAGCGACTCAAGTATGAAAAATAAAAAAGGCGAGCATTTAATAATGCGCGCCTTTTTAGTTTTTAATTGATTGCTATATCAGGTTCATATCAATACTTAATAAACTTGAAGGGCTAAACCTGGGAGGCAATTGTTTAAACTTAGGTATTTAGAATAACAAAATATTTGCCCTGTCATCGACAAGGTTTTTCAGCCTCCAGATAGATCACTTAATACTATTAGAGCCACTTTTTATTTTTAAAATACACACCAATACCACCAGTAAGTATCACTAAAAACACAATAAATAGCGTAAATGCATAGGGGTTGTCTGTACCAGGAATTCCCCCAACGTTTACCCCAAGCAAACCTGTTAAAAAGCCTAGCGGTAAAAACAAGGCAGCTACTACCGACATCACATACATACGTTGGTTTAGCTGCTCAGAAACATGGTTAGTAACTGTTTGTTGAATAATTTGTGCACGCTCTATTGAGCTGTCTAATTCTTCAAGGTAGCGAATAAGTAAGTTAGTGGTTTCGTTTAGCTTTGCCTTATCGTCATCTAAAAGCCACTCATAATGACCGTTTACCATTGTAGTGAGCGCCTCTTTTTGAGGCTTTAAATAACGCTTAAGCGCAATAGTTTGGCGGCGTAACTGCGATAGCGCTTGGTTGTCAAAACGCTTACTTGGCTCGTCTATTTCTTCTTCAAAGCCATCAAGTGTTTCATCTAAAGAGTTAATAACACTTTGCATACGTGAAGTCAGCTTTTGTGTAATAGCACACACAAGCTCTGATATAGAACACGGGCCTTTATTGTCTTTTAACGAGTTAAGTACATCGTCAATAGATAAAAGGCGACGCTTACGAGAAGTGATGACTATATTTTCGTTAATAAATAAACGTACCGACACCATGTCCTCGGGGCTTTGCGCCGGGTTTAAGTTTACACCGCGCAAAAACAGCATGTGTCCATTTGCAGACTGCGTGATACGTGGGCGTGTTTCATCCGCCGTAAATGACTCTAGCTCATAATCGGTTAAAAGCTCACAGTGTTTGAGCCAGTTGACTACGTCGGTTTGGCTGTAATCCATATGGACCCATAATTTACCTTGCTCAGGTTGCCAGTTGTGAAGGTCTTCGCTGCTTTTAACAGCACGTGTACCGCCTTTTTCATCAAGCACTAGGGCATGAAGCAAACCATTAATCATAATAATGTCTCATAATAGTGTATTTTTAATACTGTAAACTATAGTGTATCTACATACCCAAAACATATTTACTTTTAATAAGTTAAAACATATTCAATTTAAGTAGAGTCATAGTGCTGATTTAATTTTATGCTCAGCAAGGCGCGCATTGTGTGATGAGTTACCTTAAAAGATCAATTTAATTTACTCATCGACTAGATAAATTTATTTTGTTGGTGTTTTTTCACCCGTAGCGTATAAACCTCTTTTTTACTAAGGGCACATTTATGACGACAAAAATAACAATAGGTTGGCGTGAGTGGTTAAGTTTACCTGAGCTTGGTATTGAGCGGATCAAGGCTAAAGTTGACACTGGTGCACGCACTTCATGTATTCATGCAATTAACATTGAAGAATACGAAGTTGATGGCGAAAAGTGGGTTAAATTTACAGCTCAACCGTTACAAGATGACGAAGAAACTCAAATTACTTGTAATGCTAAAGTGAAAAAAATGAAATACGTAACCAGTTCCAGTGGTGAAAAACAGCTACGTTATTTTATAGAAACAACATTACATGCGGGTGAACATAGCTGGCCTATTGAAGTCACCCTCACAAGCCGTGCAACCATGAAGTTTAGAATGTTGCTAGGTCGAACAGCCATGGAGAATCGTGTCATTGTTGACACGGCATTATCTCATTTATTATAAAAAGTATTGGGCTTAAGTTGCATAAAAAGCAGCTATTAAGCACTAATGCTATAAAATTTAGTTAAGGTTTTAACTATGAAAATCGGTATTTTATCTCGTAACAGAAAGCTATATTCAACACGTCGTTTAATCGAGGCTGCAGAGTCTCGTGGGCACGAAGTGAAAGTGATAGACGCACTTCGCTCGTACATGAATATAAACTCTGAACAGCCAGAAATTCACTATCGCGGTGAAAACTTAAAAGATTTCGATGCCATTGTGCCGCGTATTGGCGCATCGGTAACATTTTATGGCTGTGCCGTTTTACGCCAATTTGAAATGATGGGGGTATACCCTGTAAACGAATCTGTGGCTATTTCTCGTTCACGCGATAAATTACGCTCATTGCAGTTATTGTCACGCAAGGGCGTAGGCATGCCTGTTACAGGTTTTGCGAGTAAACCTGATGACGTGAAAGATTTACTCGAAATGGTTGGCGGTGCACCGGTTGTGATTAAATTACTAGAGGGCACACAAGGTATTGGTGTTGTACTTGCTGAAACGCGCAAAGCTGCTGAAAGTGTAATCGAAGCTTTCATGGGCTTAAAAGCCAATATTATGGTTCAGGAATACATTAAAGAAGCGGGTGGTGCGGATATTCGCTGTTTTGTGTTAGGCGATAAAGTAATTGCAGCGATGAAGCGCCAAGCGCAAGAAGGTGAGTTCCGTTCAAACCTTCACCGTGGCGGTAGCGCTACACTAGTTCGCATTACGCCTGAAGAGCGTAAAACCGCCGTTGCTGCAGCAAAAGCTATGGGCTTAAATGTAGCGGGTGTAGATTTACTTCGCTCATCTCGTGGGCCTCTAGTGATGGAGGTTAACTCATCACCAGGTCTTGAAGGTATAGAAATAGCAACAGGTAAAGACATTGCGGGCATGGTGATTGATTTCATTGAAAAAAATGCCTCAATCAAAGGAACAGCAACTCGTGGCAAAGGTTAAAATTAACCGTCCTTTCACTTTATTAGGTGAAAGCATTGGTGTTGGTGAACGCAAAACGTTAGCTTTAGAAGCTGCAAAGCTTTATACCCACTCACCCCTTAATATACCTATAGAGGTTGTTAATGGCGTAATGGAAGGCCCAGTATTGATGGTATGTGCCGCTATTCATGGTGATGAGTTAAATGGTGTAGAAGTTGTACGTCAATTACTGGCTAAAATAGATCCAAGCCAGCTACGTGGCACGCTTATCGCGGTACCCATTGTTAACGTGTTTGGTTTTATTCATAAGTCGCGCTATTTACCCGACCGTCGTGACATGAACCGCAGTTTTCCAGGTTCTGAAAGAGGGTCGCTAGCGGGTCGTATGGCGTATATGTTTTTTAATCAAGTTGCAGTGCATTGCACACATATTATTGATTTACATACGGGGGCTATACACCGAACAAACTTGCCACAAATACGTGCAAATTTGGCGGATGAAGCTACGGCGCAGATGGCCAAAGCCTTTGGCACCCCAGCAGTAATAGATGCGTCATTGCGTAATGGTTCATTAAGAAGTGAAGCGGCGAATTTAGGCATACCGGTTATCACTTACGAAGCGGGTGAAGCGCTGCGTTTTGATCCCATAGCAATAGCCGCAGGTGTACAAGGTGTTGATTATGTAATGCGTCATTTAAAAATGATGCGTGGTAAACGCCCTAAAAAAATACCTGAGCCTATCATTGCGCGTTCAACAAGTTGGGTGCGTGCTGAAGTAGATGGTATTGTGCGCGCTCAAGTTTCGTTAGGAGAGCGTGTTACAAAAGGGCAAGTACTGGCGTTTATAAGTAGTCCACTTGGTGATTCTGAGCTAGAACTGCGTGCGCCACGAAGTGGGATTATTATAGGTCAGCAAACTATGCCATTAGTAAATGAAGGCGATGCTGTATTCCACATTGCTTACTTTGCAAACGACAATAGCGTGGTTGAGCAGCAGCTAGAAACATTTATTGATGGAATAAATGATTTAGAAGATGAGCTAAAAACTGCAGAGCTAAATAACTAATACTTAAGCAATTAGTAAAAAGCCGTTTTAATCATTAAAGCGGCTTTTTTTATATAAAAATTATGACTTTTTAGGGCCTATAATACGTTTAACAGCAAGTGCTTTTGATGGTTTAGGCTCTGCGTTTAAAACGAGTACAGGGCGCGTAACAAATAAATTATTAGGGTAAATGACGCGGTGCCCATCAATATGTTCAAGGACGACATTCATTAAGCCCATTTCGACAATTCGCCCTTCAATATGGTTTGCGCCATCAACAATGCGTACCCAAAAGCCAACACGGCAGTCGTTTTGAATAAACATTAATAAAAACGCGGTCAGGTTACTTAATAATGACCATGCTGCAAATAGCGCTACACCTAACATTGCAAATAGTGACGAGCCCAGAACCAATAATCCTCTTAGTTCAATACCCCAAAATACCAGCACTAAACACAACATGACAAAGGCAAGAATAATTTTAAGAAGTAACTCTGCGCGGTATTTACGGTGCAAATCAACTTTACCTTTAATGGCTTTTTCAAGTAGCTTTTTAGTTAGCTTTAAAAGCACTGGAAACAGTAACAAGGCAATAATGGTGACTATAAGTTTATATTGATTGGTGAGTAATTCTAAAACATCTAAAAATTTCAAAAGAGCGCCTTTTGCAGTTATGTGACAATTAAAAGTAGTAAATAAAGCAACGTGTTAGATGAGTCTTAACTAGCTTAAAGGCCTTAGTTTAGCGTGTTATTTTGGTGCTAAGTAGCTATTTAAAAAGATTTTTTTACACTGACAAGCCACTGTACAGAGTCGACATCGTCGGCGCTATCTATGGGGGCGGCTATATCAAGGTGGATCATAGTTCTTGCATTTGCTCTACTTGGTGCTAGGCGCAAACCAACGCCTACATTTTTGAGAACATGATTATTTTCACCATTTGTTTGGTCATTAAACCATGCCCTACCAATATCTATAAAGCCTGCGCCACCTACTTTAAATAGTTGTAGCAAATCGTACTCCCAGTAATAGCGTTTTTCTAGGCTCACTAAAAAGCTACGGTCGCCATGTTGATAATCCATAGGGTAACCACGCAGGCCTGTCTCGCCACCTAAGGTAAGCTGTTGGTCGGCTGTTAGGTTTTTTGCATATTGTACGCGACCTTTGACATACCAAGACTGATCAACACTCGTATTTAGATAATATTGTACTTGCGAAATTGCTTTAAAATTTTCGAGTTGTTTTTGTTCTTTGTTCCAAAATCCCTCTAGGTTTGTGCTAAAACGCCAAAGCGTATTATCGCCAGAAAAATGCGCTGTTTTAACATTAAGCGAATACACCAAGCGGCTATCGTCATTACTTAATGACTCATCTGAGTAACCGAGTAATGCTTGTGCATTCCAGCCTAGGTTTAAATCTTCAGTGCGATAAATACTGTCAAAATTTCGTACTTTAATAAAATTATCCTCAAACCAATGGCCGCTAATATAGGGATAACTGTAGCTTCTATCTTTAGCTAAAGGCTCAAACGTGTTTTGAATAGCAGTAAATGTATGCTGCTCATCTACATAACCTAAGCTAATTCGCTGGGTCCAGCTATTACTTAATGCTTTAGAATGACCAATAAAAATGCGATTGAGATCGGTTGTTTGATCAAATTCACTAATTTCTTTACCGCGCCGATATAAGGATTCTTCTCGTTGTTCTGAGTAGCTTAAAATACCGTAGCTGTAAGGTGTGTCTATGGCATAAAATGGATAAGTAAGCTCAAGTAAATGACGCTTTCCATCGCTGTTATCGGCATACTCTACGCGACCACGGTAACGGCTAGAAAAAATATTAGGATCGTCGTAAACAAATAAATAACCGCTGCGGTCGCTGTCGGTTGTGCGAGAAAAAGACAACCTTTTACCCCAGCCAAACAAGTTTGATTCTCTAAAACCAATGCTCGATTTATTTTCGCCTCCGCTACGGCTAAAGTTTATTTCTGGTAAGAGCGTCCATAAATCACGGGTAATTACTTTAACATCTATATCGCCATCACAGTTTTCTGTTGCGCTAATTTGTGCGTCGTATAGGTAGTTTTCTTTTCGCAGCAGGCGCTCCGATTCAGAAAGCTTTTTAGCATCGTAAAGATCGCCAGAGTTAAAAAGCAGTAAATTTTTAATTACCTCAGGCTCAGTTTGAATGTGTGCGCGGTTAGCAAATCTAAACAGTGCGTTATTTTCTTCTTCAAGGTGGGTATTAAATACGTTGAGTTGCTCAAGCGTAATGGTGGCAATTTTTGCATTTGGTTTTGTAGCAACGAGAAGCGTTTCATCGCTGAGTTGGCGACGTAGTTTTTCTTCGCTCAAATTTATTGATGACTCAAGAGGACAGCTACCAATGTTTGAAGGAAATTGCTCAGCAAAGGCGCAAGGCATTAATAAAAAAAGACAAATTAACCCACCACAATAGGGCGAAAACCACGTATTACTAACCATTAAGCCTCTTATCTACTGCGTAGCAAACGACTACCGTGATATCAGCTTACATCATTGTTATTTAATTGTAAGTAAAAAGCATGGGTGTTAACAAAATAATTAATTTAGCTTAAGTAATAGGCCAGCGCTGCTAATAAGTGCTCAGCTTCAGGCCCTTCGCCGTTAATCCAAATACTTTGACTGTAATGCTCGTAATTTAAATTAAACGTTTGTTGGCTATAAGAAAAACGTACCTGATGCCTATCCGCTCCCGCCGAATACTCGCTAATAGCGATATCGTCTGAATGTAGGAATAAGGTACTCCACAGCTCAAAGTCTTCATCGTGTGGCGGCTCTGTTGGGGTAATGATGATGCATTGGTGCGTGTGGTCGTAATCTATTTTGCTCATAATTGGCTTATTGTGTGGCTAAGTAGTTGCGAATTGCTGTTAAAAAAGCTCCGCCGTATTTGTTTAACTTGGTAAAACCAACGCCTGACACTTTTAAAAACTCACTGTCGTTCGTGGGCATTAGCTGCGCCATTTCGGCTAACGTTTTATCATTAAATACCACATACGGTGGCACATCGTCGGCATCTGCAAGTTCTTTACGTAATGAACGCAAGCGAGCAAATAGTTTTTTATCGTAATTAAATTGCGCTAGCTTATCTTGATATACGTGTTTTGCTTGTAAGCGAGGTTCAGCTAATTGCAGCGCGTATTCGCTTTTTAATATAGCACGGGCGGCTTCGGTCAAGCGCAAAGAGGCGCCTTGTGTTATATCTTGGCTTAGTAATCCTTGGTGGATTAATTGGCGTAAAATACTTAGCCAAAACTCACTGCTTCTGTCTTTACCTATGCCGTAAGTGCTCAACTGATGGTGGTTGTTATCGCGAATACGACTCGTATTGGCGCCACGTAATAGCTCTACAATGTATCCTAAACCAAATCGCTGTTCAGCTCTGTATACACACGAAAGCGCTTGTTGGGCAACAAGCGTACCATCAAAGCTTTTTGGTGGGTTTAAGCAAATATCACAGTTACCACATTGCTCGCGTTGGTATTCACTAAAGTAGTTAAGTAGTATCTGACGGCGGCACGTTTGTGCCTCAGCAAAGCTTGCCATGGCATTAAAGCGCTGCTCTTCTACACGGCGACGTTGTTCGTCGTCAATATCTTCAAAAAAGCGCCTTACACGGCCTATATCGGCAGGGTCAAAGTACATAATTGCTTCGGCGGCTAAGCCATCGCGTCCTGCTCTTCCTGTTTCTTGATAGTATGCTTCTATACTTTTGGGAATGTCGTAGTGCAAAACAAAACGTACATTGGGCTTATTAATCCCCATACCAAAAGCCACGGTTGCCACCACTATTTGAATATCGTCACGGGCAAACCCTGTTTGCACAAACTGGCGTTGTTCGTTGCTCATACCTGCATGGTAAGCGGCTGCATTAAGGCCTGCGTCGGCAAGTTTTTCTGCTATGTCGTCAACACGCTTTCGGCTAGTACAATAAATAATGCCACTTTGGTTTTTTTGTTCTTTCAAGTAGCGTAATAGTTGCACCATAGGTTTAAATTTCTCTTCTATGGTGTAACGAATGTTAGGTCTATCAAAGCTGCCAGTATGAATGTAAGGCTGCTGAAGTTTTAACTGTTCAACAATATCAAAGCGTGTGGCTTTATCGGCCGTCGCTGTAAGGGCCATCATAGGCACGTGGGCAAAGCGTTGCTTAAGTTCGTTTAAGCGAAAATAATGCGGTCTAAAATCATGACCCCAATGCGACACACAATGCGCTTCATCGATCGCAAATAAGCTAATTTTTAAATGCGATAATCGCTCTAAAAAATCACGTTGTAATACTTTTTCGGGGGCTACATACAATAGTTTAATTAGCCCTTGGTGAAGTTGCTGATAAACACGTTGTTGTTCTTCGCGAGCTAGGCTGTTATTAACATATGCCGCTTTTACACCCAAAGCTTGAAGCTGCGCGACTTGATCTTGCATAAGCGAAATAAGTGGCGATATAACAATGGTCACCCCTTCAAGAACTAACGCCGGAATTTGATAACACACAGATTTTCCGCCACCAGTGGGTAGCAAAACAAGTGTGTCCTGAGCATTTAAAGCGGCATCAATAACGGCTTTTTGGCCATCTCGAAACTCGCTGTAACCAAACACTTGCTTGAGGACAGTCTCGGGTTTTCGCACTAAGGTGCTTGAAGGTAGTGTAGATGTATTCATTGGCGGGTATTTTAGTGTTTTTTTTATAAGATGTCTTTAGCTTTACGCTCGTAGTTTTAAACAAGGTATGTTTTACTCGATGTACCTATTAATATCAGAGAATAATAATGAATAAAGAAATGTTAATTGAACAAATGGGAGCGCTATTCGTAAATGGTATGCCGTTTAATCAATTTTTAAATATATCGGTAGAATCACTTAGCCCAGAACAAGCTAAAATTACATTCCCGTGGCAGGATGTTTTTATAGGTAACCCAGCCCAAAAAATTCTTCATGGTGGGATTATTTCAGCGGTGCTCGATAACGTCGGTGGTATGCTCGCAGCGGCGAGTGTGATAGATAAGCTGACCGATTTAGATATGAACAGTGTACAAAAAAAATTAGCAACACTGGGCACTATTGATTTACGCACCGATTATTTGCGCCCAGGAAAAGGGGATGTGTTTACCGCCAGTGCCACGCTTATTCGTTCGGGTAATAAAGTGTGCGTGTGCCGAATGGAATTACATAATGAGCAATCTGTACAAATCGCTTTTGGCACGGGCACGTATTTAGTTGGATAAAACCTATTTGGCGAGTAAACTGGCGACCTTTTAAATCACTAAGTGTTTACTATGCCAATTGTTACCGAGCAGCGTAAAGGCGCAATATTTGCCTGTCTTGCTTTTGTTATGTGGGGTCTTGCTCCCATTTACTTCAAGTTAATACAACATGTGACTGCATTTGAAATATTAATGCATCGTGTTGTGTGGTCAGTCGTATTTTTAATTTTAGTGGTGAGTGTTCTAAAGTACTGGCGTAAAATTAAGCACATTATAATACAGCCCAAACTGATGCTAATGCTGGTTGTCACCTCGGGGCTACTTGGTTTTAACTGGGGATTATTTATATGGGCGATTAACAATAACCATATGCTCGATGCAAGTTTAGGCTATTACATAAATCCTCTGTTAAATGTTTTATTAGGCATGCTTTTTTTAGGTGAACGCCTCCGAAAATTTCAAGGTGTGGCTGTTGGGCTTGCGTTCTCGGGTGTGATATTACAGTTGGTGAGTTTTGGCTCGTTCCCTGTTGTTGCTTTTTCACTCGCGATATCGTTTGCACTTTATGGCCTGTTACGAAAAAAGCTTCCTGTTGAGGCGTTGCCGGGCATTTTGCTCGAGGCGTTAATATTACTACCAGTGGCGTTGGTTTATTGGTGGATGATGGCACCTTCTGCTACTTCAAGCCTGCCAAATAACGATTGGCTTACTAATTTACTTCTTATTAGTGCTGGTATTGTTACCACATTGCCGCTGCTTTGCTTTACAGGTGCCGCTAAGCGCTTGCAATATACAACCCTAGGCTTTTTTCAATATATAGGGCCTAGTTTAATGTTTATACTTGCTGTGGTGTTTTACGATGAGGTATTTGATACAGAAAGGCTTATTACCTTTGCATGTATTTGGAGTGCTCTGGCTATCTTTAGTTGGGATTCTTATCATCAATCACGTAAGCGTAAAAAAGCGGCCATTACAGCCGCCGAAGTTGCTTAACTATTTATTTAGCTAGTTACTTGGTTGCGACCAGCTTCTTTAGCCTCATAAAGTTTTTGGTCGGCCTGTTTTAATAATGTATCCATTTGATAAACGGGCCCGCCAGAAAAGCCTATTGAAATGGTCAGTTTTATTTTTTCTTTACTAAACTCTTGGCTGTTATTTTCTACAAAATACCTAAACCCTTCCAGTATCTTCAGTGCTTCTGGGGTGTTTTCATCAGCAAAGTAAACGGCAAATTCTTCGCCACCTAAACGCGCGACTAAATATTTTTCAAAGTATTTTTTAAAGCAAATAGCCAGCCCTTTTAAAACCTGATCGCCTGCATCATGGCCATATGTGTCGTTAATAGATTTAAAGTGGTCTATATCAATCATAGCCAGTGAGCCGTTTGCCTTTTTAAGGCTGAGCGCTTTTAAAGACGTATTTGCTTGCTCAAAAAAGTAACGACGATTAGGTAGGTCAGTAAGGTAATCCGTATTCGCTTGGCGCTTAATTGTGGCTATTTGTTGAAGCATGTCGACGTTTTGGCTTAGCCTGCAATATAACTCTTCGTTATTAAAGGGTTTATGGAGGTAGTCATTTGCGCCATTTTTTAAAAATAAAGTAGATAGCTCCGACGAGTCAGCGCCTGAAATACCAATAATTGCTTTTTCGTCGTTATTGTATAATCTGCGAATTTCACTGCATAACTCATCGCCATTCATGTTGGGCATCTCGTTGTCAGTGATGATCACTGAAATGTCGGGTGACTTTGCCAACATTTCAAGTGCTTGCTTGCCATCCTCAGCTTCAGATACTTGATATTTATGACGTAACAATAAGCTCACAATATAGTGGCGGGTAGATATAGAATCATCAACAACTAATACTTTTACACTTTCGTTGCGAGGCAAACGCTTAAGTTGTTTTTCAAGGTATTGATAAGCTTGTTTATTTTCTTTTATTATGTAATCAATTATTGGGAATTTTTCAACAGTATCACGTGTTCTTTTATCAATGCTACCCGTCATGACAATGGTAGGGATTTCTGCGTTAATTGTGCACGGTACTGCTTCACCATTAGGCGCATCAGGCAAAATAAAATCTACAACAGCGCAAAAGTAATTATTTTGACTAATTAGTATTTTTGTTTGTGCTAACGTTTCTGCTACATCTACTTCGTAGCCTACTTTTAGCGCTATATGTTTCTGCACAAGCGCTATAGCAGGTGTATCTTCAACTATTAATATTTTTCGCTTCACGGAACACCCAGTTTATATTATGCAAAAAAATTGCTTAATACACTTTGTAACTGTAAAAGCGCCAAAAAGCAAATAGCTGAGTGTGTTATAGGCTATCTGATTCTGAATAACGTTCATGATTTATTGGCGCAGGGCTCGATATTTTTGAGCGGCCAAATAAGGTATGAAACTTCGTTTTACAAGTAGTGAGCTTTAGGTATTTCAGCCATGCTCGTTCAATCGGATTAGTGGGTTCTTGTGAGCCAGTTACTACGGCTACAAAATTTTCTTGGTGCTCATTTTGTGGTTCAATCGTCTTACTATATAAACCTTTTAAAACAATGCCATGTTGTTCTAGTATACTGGCTTCTAATAAGGTGAAATTTCCGCTGCGGCTGAAACCACGTGGAAAATTTTGATCATCATAAAATTGACGTTGGCTAACAAATGCTTGGCGTAGTAGTGAAATGTTAATGCTCATAGCTATATCCTCATACCCTATTAATTAGTTGGAGTATGATGCAAGTTTGGCAATTTTTTAAACAAGTTATTTTTATCGTGAGGATAAAAAAGTGGATATCGATTTATTAAAAACATTTGTTGAAGTAGTGCGCACGCGTCATTTCGGTAAAGCCGCAGAGAACCTCTATATAACGCAATCGGCGGTTAGCTTTCGTATTCGTCAATTAGAGCAAGGGCTTGGTGTTAATTTATTTATTCGCCAGCGTAATAATATTCAATTAACAGCGCCTGGTGAGCGGTTATTACCTCATGCGCAAATGATCATAACAGGCATGCAGCGCGCCAAAGTAGATGTAGCCCTTGCTGATAATATGCATAAACAAATTAGCTTGGCAGGGACGCCTAATATTTGGGATGCCTTTTTGCAGTTTGGTATTACTAATATTGTGTCGGCTATGCCTGGAGTCTCTTTGGTGGCTGAAGTTAAAGCTCAACAAGAAAGCACGCGACTATTGCTTGAGCGCACGCTTGATTTAGCCATTTTATTTGATCCACCAAAAGTAGATGAGTTAGTTGTTGAGCGTATTTGTGAACTGCCTATTATTCCTGTAAGTGGGTATGACACTGCAACAAACGAAAACTTTTTTGATAATCAGTACGTGTATGTTGACTGGGGAACGACATTTTCACTTTGGCATGCACGCCAGTTTACCGGTAAAACGCCTCCTTACTTTAGAACAAGTACCGGACGAATTGCGTTAGATTTAATACTACAATGTGGTGGTAGCGCATTTATTCCACATGTTTTGGTTGAGCAACATTTAGAAAATGGTGAATTATTTCATGTAAAAAATGTAGAAAATACGTCAAGAGATATATTTGTAGCCTACCATAGAGATAACGAACAAAAGGAACTGATAGAAACACTCATAAATTTACTACCTACTATTAAGGCACATGCTTAGTAATTGGGTTTTAAGTGGGTACATATTTGTATGATTGATGTTCATGTCCTTTTGATTTCATAAATAATGCAGTTTTATTAACTTTAAAAGTCAAAAATATTTCATTTGTAATATTTCTGTCATTTAGTGGTGACAAACTGCAGTCGTTTTAAAAATTAGTCTTTTGTGATTATCCAAGGAAATAACATGAAATTTGTAAAATCGAGCTTATGCTTAGCACTATTAAGTGGTTTATCTTTTAATGCACTTGCCGATGTAGACATTTACGGTAAAGCGAATGTAACAGTGCAATCATCTGATGACGGCGAAGGATCTTTTACTGAGATAAAAAGTAATGCATCTCGTCTTGGTGTTAAAGGTTCTGAAAAAATAAATGATAGTTTAGAAGCGGTATATAAGTTTGAGTTTCAAGTTGATGTGTCTGATGCTGATTCAAAAGGCGATAACGACGACAATATTTCTGCGCGTAACCAATACGTTGGTTTAAAAGGTGCGTTTGGCCAAGTGGTTATTGGTCGTAACGATACTGCGCTTAAACAATCTCAAGGTAAGTTAGACTTGTTTAACGACCTTGAAGGCGATATTAAAAATGTATTTAAAGGTGAAAACCGTTTAGGGAATACTGTTAGTTATTCATCAAACTCATACGAAGGTTTTAAAGTACTTGCTACTTTTGTAGCTGAAGATGATGTAGACGCTGATAACGGTTACTCAATGGCGGTTACTTACGGTGACGTGGCACTTAAAAAGAGCGCAGTATATGCCTCTATCGCAGCCGATAGTGAAGTAAATGGCTACGATGTAGTACGTGCGTCAATCCAAGGTAAAGTTGAAGACTTTAAACTCGGTGCTATGTACCAAACTCAAGAAAAAGTAGACGGTTCAGCTGAAGGTGACGGTTACTTATTAAATGCAGCATACAGCATGGGTAAAAACACGTTTAAAGTTCAGTACCAAGCAATGGACTTTGACGATAGCGATGATAAAACAGCTATTTCAGTGGGTGTGGATCACAAGCTTAACAAAAACATTAAAGTATTTGGCTTTTACTCAAGCTTTGATATGGACAACAACGTAGACCAAGATTACTTAGGTTTAGGTATGGAATATAAGTTTTAACGACGAGTTAAAACACTCCCTTTTTAACCGCGCTGTAATTAGCGCGGTTTTTTTTGCTTTAAATTATTTACTTACCCGCCCATAATAGAGCTTCATTTGGAATGAGGTGCAATTCCTCAACTGTTCCCGCAACTGTAATTAGCGCTATGCTTTAAGTCAGATACAAATCAATTTTTAATGAGCGGGCCTACTCATGCTAAATTTAATGTACTCCTTTTTGGTGGTTGCATTACAAGTGGGTACTCGTGTCTAGGACAGAGTATTGCAAACTAAAGCACCATTATTAAACGTTCAAAATCTCTCGTGGGGAATAGCAAATAAACCTATTCTCAAACACATTAATGTGCAAATACCTGAAGGTAAATTTGTGGGCTTAATTGGCCCTAATGGTGCAGGTAAGTCGAGTTTACTGCGTTGTTTATATCGTTTTAATAAGCCTAATGAAGGGGTTATAGAGTTTAATAACCATGATATTTGGCAGCTTAAAAGTGATGAATATGCAAAGTGCGTTGCTGTTGTTTTACAAGAGGCGCCATCGCATTTTAATTTGTCGTTATTTGATGTTGTGGCTCTTGGCCTAACGCCTCATAAATCGTTATTTAGCTCTACATCGCAAAGCGAAAAACAACAAATCACTCTAGCTATAAAAACGGTAGGGCTTGAGCTGCATACAAATCAAAATTTTGAATCGCTCTCTGGGGGCGAAAAGCAGCGGGCACTCATTGCACGTGCTATTGTTCAGCAACCTCAGCTGTTAATTATGGATGAGCCCACTAGCCACCTTGATGTTAAGTACCAAATACAGGTTATGGAGCTGGCAAAGTCTCTTGGTGTTACAGTATTTGCTTCGTTTCATGATCTTAATTTGGCTAGCGCTATGTGTGATGAGCTTGTCGTCATTAAAAATGGAGAAATAACGCATACCGGCTCTCCTGCAGAGGTACTGACTGAGCACATGCTTGATGATGTATTTGGTGTATGCGCTCAGGTTAGTAACCATCCTCAAGAATCTCAATTGGGTAAAGTTACGCCTCATATTACCTACTTTTATGGTTACAAATAATATGTTAGCAATGCATGTACGCCATTCAGTTGCACTGATTATTTGCATTACTATTGCCTTAGTAAGTTTATTTTTAGCATTGAGCTTTGGTGCTGCAGATACCTCAATACAGGATGTATTTAACAGTTTTATTTATTTAAATGATGCTTCATTCACCAGCCGTATTATTTTTGAATTAAGAATGCCCCGTACATTATTGGCGTTTTTAGCCGGTGCCGGGTTAGCTATCGCTGGGCTAATTTTACAAACCGTGACACGTAACCCACTAGCAGATCCTTACTTATTCGGTATATCGTCAGGTGCTTCGTTTGGTGTAGTTGTACTTATGGCATTTGTGGGAATTAGCGCAGGTTTTATGCTTTCGGCCGCAGCCTTGCTTGGTAGCTTATTAGCAATGAGCTTACTTATATTAATTGCCACAAGGCAGCAGGGCGGGCAAGTTGAGTCTATGTTACTTGCTGGTGTTGCACTCTCGTTTTTATTTAGTGCATTTACGAGTTTGTTGCTTTATTGGAGCGAGCCGCAAGCCGTTGCAGCTATTTTATTTTGGACCTTAGGAAGTTTTGCACGTGCCCAGTGGGCAACGCTTTGGATACCCTTTTTAGTGATTACACTGTGCACCTGCGTAATGATTAGTTTTAGGCGCCAGCTTAATGCCATGTTATTAGGTGACGAAAGTGCCATAACCCTTGGTGTTAAAGTGCATCGATTTAGGTTGCTGATGCTAATTTTAAGCTCATTAATAACCGCTGTGCTGGTGGCAATGTGTGGCGGTATTGGTTTTGTTGGATTAATGGTGCCACATATTGTGCGCTTTTTTATTTCACAAGGAACCGTTGCAGGGCTATTAATAACAAGCTTAGTAGGAGGTACATTTATGGTGTGGGTCGATGTACTGTCTCGTTCTTTACTTCAAAATCAAGAGTTGCCAGTAGGGGTGATCACGGCCGCTATGGGGAGTGCGTTTTTCTTAAGTTTACTCTTTTTTAGAAAGTCTAAGGTGTAGCCATGAAAACACTCATGATACAGGGTACTACCTCGGATGCGGGAAAAAGCACCTTAGTGGCTGCACTTTGCCGAGTATTTGCAAATCAAGGCATAAAAGTCGCACCGTTTAAGCCACAAAATATGGCACTTAATAGCGCAGTGACAAACGACGGTGGCGAAATTGGCCGTGCGCAAGCTTTGCAAGCTATTGCTGCTAAGGTAGAGCCCGAAACCGACTTTAACCCGATATTACTTAAGCCCAATAGCGATACAGGCGCCCAAGTTATTATTCATGGTAAAGCGATTAGCAACATGGAAGCCGGCAAGTACCACGATTATAAAAAAGTCGCCATGGACGCTGTCATTACATCACACGAGCGTTTAGCAAAACGGTTTGATCTTTTATTGGTGGAAGGTGCGGGAAGCCCCGCTGAAATAAACCTGCGTGAAAACGACATAGCTAACATGGGCTACGCTGAAAAAGTAGACTGCCCAGTGATTATTATTGCTGATATAGATAAAGGCGGTGTATTTGCTCATTTAGTGGGGACATTGGCATTACTTAGCGAATCAGAGCAAGCACGTGTAAAGGGTTTTGTAATTAACCGTTTTAGAGGCGATATAAGTTTGCTTCAAGGAGGGCTTGACTGGTTAGAGCAATACACGGGTAAGCCTGTTTTAGGAGTGCTGCCATACCTTCACGATTTAACTCTCGACGCGGAAGATGCTGTTGCAATAAACAATAACGTTACCCATGCAACTATCAATATTGCAATATTATTAGTGCCGCATATTAGTAACCATACCGATTTTGATGCACTGCGTTTACACCCAAATATTAATGTTAACTATATACGCCATACGCAGGTCATTCCTGATGTTGATCTTATTATATTGCCAGGTAGTAAAAACGTACTTGGCGATTTAACCTTTTTGATAAACGAAGGGTGGGATAATCAGTTAAAACGTCACTTACGCTATGGTGGAAAAGTACTTGGAATTTGTGGGGGAATGCAAATGCTGGGTAATATAATTTACGACCCCGAGGGTGTTGAGTCGTCATTAAAAAGGGTAAGTGGGTTGGCATTATGTGAGTTTGAAACCACACTCACATCGCAAAAAGTATTAAGTAAAGTGACGGCCACTTTAAAGCTAAATAATCGACAAACTTTATGTAGTGGTTATGAAATCCATGCGGGAGTAAGTAAAGGCAATGCATTAAAGACCCCTTTAATTACTTTTAGTCAGCATCCAAATGGGTTTAAAACAGATGGTTTTATAAGTGACGATAATGCAATTGCGGGCACTTATTTACACGGTTTATTTGATGAGCCCAACGCCACGATGGAAATTTTAAAATGGGTAAAGCCAGATTTAAATATTGATCCAATAAGTATTGATACACACCGCGAACAGCAGTTAGCGCGTTTAGCAACCATGTGCGAAACACATTTAGATATAGCGCAAATTACCTCGATTTATAAAGGGCATAATAATGACTGAACAAACAAACGACAAACACAAACAGCGCCAGCAAAAAGTAAAAGAACACGTAGATGCCCGTGTTGAAGCCGCGCAAGAGGTTAAAGGTATTTTTCAGGTTATTACTGGCAATGGTAAAGGTAAATCGACTTCTGGTTTTGGCGTGGTAGCACGCTGTGTTGGCCACGGTCAAAAAGCCGCTGTGTGTCAATTCATAAAAGGGACATGGGAGTGTGGTGAGCGTAATTTATTACTAGGCGCAGGGGTTGAATTTGCTGTAATGAATACTGGCTTTACATGGGATACACAAAATAAAGAGGCCGATACCTTAGCAGCACAAGCAACATGGCAAGAGGCAAAGCGCATGCTTGCCGACAGCAGTATTAACTTAGTGTTACTTGATGAGCTAACCTACATGGTGACTTATGGTTATATTGACTTAGACGAAGTACTAAGCGCACTTAATAATCGCCCAGCTATGCAGTCGGTCATTATCACAGGACGCGCAGCGCACAGAGCATTGACTGACCTTGCCGATACAGTGAGCGAAGTACGTAATGTAAAACACGCATTCGACTCAGGTGTAAAAGCGTTAGAAGGGTTTGACTACTAGTGTTTAAATTGCTTTTTATAGGTTTAATGCTGCTTAGTTTACACGGCAATGCTGTGGCGAACTCAGCGCCTGAGATTAAAAAACTACGTATAGTTGCGCTTGCCCCACACATAGTTGAAAACCTATTTGCCATTGGTGCAGGTGGCAATATTGTGGGCACCGTTGACTATGCCGATTACCCATATGAAGCAAAAAATATAGCTCGCATTGGCGGGTACTATGGTATTTCGCTTGAGAAATTATTAGCCTTAAAACCTGATTTAGTGATTGCTTGGAAAAGCGGAAATCAGCAGGAAGATATCGCACAAATAGAGCGCTTGGGTATTAAAGTTCATTTAAGTAACCCTACAACCATAGAAGCCGTGCAAACTGAGCTACTAACACTTGGTAAACTAACAGGGTACGAAAAGCAAAGCCAACAGGTTGCTAAAGCTTTTAAGCAAAAGTTAACCGCTATTATTAAAAACCAGCAAGGGAAGCAGCCTATATCTGGCTTTTATCAGTTATGGGCTGAGCCTATGATGACCACCAGTGAAAGTACATGGATTGGCCAACTAGTAAATACCTGTCACGTAAATAATGTGTTTGCTAATAGCACGACCCCGTATCCACAAATCAGCATTGAAAATGTCATTGTCACTAAGCCTCAAATTATTATTATTCCTGACGAAAAATCTAACACCCCGCAGCCTAATGTTAATTGGCAGGCATGGCCAGAAGTGCCTGCAGTTACAAATAACCAGTTTATTCGCGTTAATGCCGATTTACTGCACCGCTTTACACCGCGTATGTTAGATGGCCTTGCTGATATGTGTGATAAAATAGACGCGTCACGAAAAATAATAAAGAGTATGTAATGAGCGACTGGGATACATTTTTACAAAACGAGCTACAGCACCCTTATATGCAGCAAACTTTAAATGCAGTTGAAAACCGCCGAGCGGAAGGTATTGCTGTTTACCCTCCCGAGCCGTACGTATTTAATGCATTTAATGCCACGCCGCTAAACAATATTAGGGTGGTAATTTTAGGGCAAGACCCTTACCACGGCGAAGGACAAGCTCATGGGCTGTGTTTTTCTGTTATGCCCGAGGTAAAAAAACTCCCACCCTCGCTTAAAAATATATACAAAGAGTTAGCTACAGATATTGAGGGCTTTGTTATTCCTGAGCATGGTTACTTACAAAGCTTGGCAGAACAAGGCGTGTTTTTACTAAATACTGTTTTAACAGTAGAGCAAGGGCAAGCCCATTCTCATAAGCATTTAGGTTGGGAGCAATTTACCGATAATGTTATTGCTCACATCAACGCGAACTGTGATGGAGTTGTGTTTATTTTGTGGGGAGCGCATGCGCAAAAAAAAGGGAAAGGCATAGATAGCACTCGCCACTCTATTTTGAGTGGGCCACATCCGTCGCCGCTGTCGGCTCACCGAGGCTTTTTTGGTTGTAAGCACTTTTCGAAAACTAACGAACTGCTGTTAGCGCAAGGTAAAAAACCTATAAATTGGCAGGTTTAGCTTCATAAGCTTAAGCATTAAAAAAGCCCTCATAAATGAGGGCTTTTGTGTAATTGGTGGGTATAGAAATTAAAAATCTAGCTCATCAATTGCAATTGTGTCTGCAAAGTAATCAAACTCCTCTAATTCTTTACGTAGACGTTGTTTATCTTTTATTGCTTCTATTTCGCGCCATTTTCTTTTTTTGTTCTTCTGAGAGGTTTTTCTTTTTTCATCAGGACCTTCTAGTATCTCTAATATATCGTTTAGGCTATCCATGAACTTCTCCTATTGATTTTATTGACCTCAAGAGTACCTATACCACAGGCCCAGCTAAAATAGAATAAAAAAGTGACAGAGATGTTACAAAGTTGTGATGTTTAAATGAAGATTTATACAAGTAAAGTATTGCTTTTAAATACAAAAACACGTTGTATAAAATTTACAAACAAATTTAAGTCGATGAGGGTTATTTTTTTTTACAGCTAAAATGTATGAGGGAGGTCGGGTTATTAGTCCGTACTTTACAGGCATAAAAAAACGCCGCAATTGCGACGTTTTTTAAAGTACGTTCAAACCAATTACATTGCTTTAAAACGTGCTTCTAGCTGTTCTTGTGCATCAGCAAAAGAGCGAATACCTTCAGCTAGCTTTTCAGTTGCCATTGCATCTTGGTTATGTAACCAACGGAACTGAGCTTCTGTAAGCGGCTCAGGTTTTGGCTCTTTAGGAATATCACTTTCTAGTAAATATTCTTGTGCGCCTTCAAGGTTACCTAAGTCTTCTAAAAGGTTAGGGCTAATAGTTAGCTTGTCACAACCTGTTAGTGCAATAATTTCGCCCGTATTACGGAAACTTGCGCCCATCACTACTGTTTTGTAGTCATGACGTTTGTAAAATTCAAAAATGCTGCGTACTGATTGAACACCTGGATCTTGTAGTGGATCCGTTGGTTTTTCCATGCCGTTAGCAACGTGCCAATCTAAAATACGGCCCACAAATGGCGAGATTAGAAATACATTTGCATCAGCACATGCACGGGCTTGGGCGTCGCTAAATAATAAAGTAAGGTTACATTTAGTGCCTTCTTTTTCTAACTGCTCAGCGGCTTTAATACCTTCCCACGTAGACGCAACTTTAATTAAAATTTTGTCTTTGCTTACACCTTCTTTTTCGTAAAGGCTAAGTAATGTGTGTGCTTTATCAATAGTTGCTTGAGTATCAAACGATAAACGTGCATCTACTTCGGTAGAAATATAACCCGGTACAATCTCACTAATTTCTTTACCAAGTAAAACAGCAAAGTAGTCACATGCAAGTTCTAGTTGTTTAGCTGGATCTTGCTCGGTTTCTTTTGCATAGCTCCAAGCTTTATCTAGGTAAGGCTTATAAGCTTCAATCTCGCTCGCTTTTAATAAAAGCGACGGGTTTGTGGTTGCATCTTCTGGTTGATGCTTTTTGATCGCTTCAATATCGCCAGTGTCGGCTACGATAGATGAATGTTGTTTTAGCCTTTGTAGAGCTGAAGTCATTTGCTTTCCTCATTCCAAGCAAGTTAAAAGAAAAATCGACCCTTAATATATACCATCCATACTGCAACAGTGTGACAATGCTTGATAGGTCTTATGTCCTTATCAATTAAAAAACGGCAATGTATGAATTTTTAAGGGAGGATTTATATAAACAAAACGTGCTTTTCGTTTCATTTAATGTTGAAATTGACATTAAATAATTTACAAGTCAATAGCTAACTATGATCACTGTTATTTCACCTGCAAAAAATCTTGATTACGACACGCCACCGGCAACCGATAAGTTCACTCAGCCTGAATTACTCGAGCACAGCGAGGAACTCATGAAAGTATGCCGTGAACTAACACCTGCGCAAATTGGCAGTTTAATGAAAATTAGCGATAAGCTTTCTGGCCTTAACGCTGCTCGCTTTAGCGAATGGTCGCAACCCTTTACCATTAATAATGCCAAACAAGCCGCGCTTGCTTTTAATGGTGATGTATACGGTGGGTTAGAGGCGAGTACTTTAACTGCAAGCGACCTTGATTACGCGCAAAGTCATTTGCGTATATTATCTGGATTATATGGCCTGTTAAAACCGCTTGATTTAATGCAAGCGTACCGACTAGAAATGGGCACTAAGCTTGAAAACTCTCGTGGTAAAAACCTGTATGAGTTTTGGGGCAGTATTATTGCTGATAAGCTAAATGAAGTAACAAAAGCACAAGATGCACAATATCTCGTTAACCTAGCTTCAAACGAATACTTCAAAGCGGTAGATAAAAAAGCGCTCAACGCGCAAATTATTACGCCGCAGTTTAAAGACTGTAAAAATGGGCAATATAAGGTCATTAGTTTCTACGCTAAAAAAGCGCGTGGCATGATGGCGCGTTACATTATAGAAAACCAAGTAACGCAGTTAAGTCAGTTAAAAGAATTTACCGTAGACGGGTATTACTATAGTGCAGAGGCGACAGCGAAAGAATTAGAGCCGGTATTTTTACGCGACGAGCGAAATTAATATTTACAACCCCAAGCTTATTTCGCTTTTCAAAAGCAAAGTAAGCCGGGGTTTTACCTTATTTAGCAAAAAAAGTAAATTTAGAGGAACACGTCATTGTCACCCGATTACTCCCGTTACTCTCTTAAAGAGCTGCGCGAAGCGCTAGAGACGATAGACAAAGCTAGATACCCTGAGCGACTAGAGCAAATTTATTGTGAAATAACAAAACGAACCGTTGCAGCGAACTCAAACATCCCTAACTCAGATATACCTCCAAGCTCCTGTGAAAATGTAATGATGGGTCGTCGAGTCTTTGTGTTCATCCTTGGCATTATTTTTATCTGCTGGGGAGGGTATAGTGCAATAGAGGGAGAAATGGTGGGGAAAAATCGTATTTATACAAAAGAAAATGACCCATTTTTATTTTATTTTCGAGTTCTCATTTGCATAGGTGTTGGAGTCATTTTGCCCTACTATGCAGTAGTAGGAAAAAAGAATAATCACTCTAGTGCGCACAAAAAATAGCATATAGAGTAACATCACTGGCTTATATCTGAGCCCTTATATGCGTTAGTTATGCATTAAATCGTCACCTGCAGCGCCAGGGTATTCACTTTTTTGGCAATTTCTTTTGCACCGCTTATTGAACCGAGCGAGCATTGTCTTTTATTACAAAACTTTCATCTATAGTCACTTTTTATTTTAAACCTTCGCTATGTGCACCGACTTGACCTTTTGCAGGTCGTTAACTTTTTTTGCTGGTACTAAATTTGCAAAGTGGTTCTATTCATTTCATACATTAGGTGCAAATTAAATGATTAGTATTCCCTCAATTAGTGAAGCTGAAAAGCTAATAGAAGAAAAACTCGGCGGTTGGTTTGATGTTGTTATAAGTCACATTCCTAATTTTATAGTGGCGGTTATTATTGCCATTATATTTTCAATGCTAGCGCGCTTTGCTGGCAACCTAACGAAAAACATATTGCGCCGTTCACTCGACTCTCAACAAATAGCCGATTTAATGGCGTCAATATTTAAGGTTATTGTACTGTGCGTTGGGGTATTTATAGCGCTGGATTTTGTGGGTTTAAAAGGCACGGTTACCTCTTTATTAGCCGGTGCGGGTATTGTTGGTTTAGCCATAGGTTTTGCGTTTCAAGATATGACCGAAAACTTGATTGCGGGCATAGCAATGGGTATACGCAAGCCCTTTAAAACAGGAGACGTAATCGAAACCGACGACGTGTTTGGTTCAGTGCACTCAATAAACCTGCGTAACACGCTAATAGAGAGCTTTTATGGGCAGTTAATTTTAGTACCTAACAAGGTATTATTCAGAAATGTGTTAAAAAATTACACCACACTTGGAGTTAGGCGCATAGAGGTACCGGTAGGCATTTCGTATGGTGACGACATTGAAAAAGCGAAAGAAGTTATTGTAGATAAAATTAACGATTTGGACTTTGTCATTCGTAAAAACGAAACCGATGTTTATGCTGAAGGCTTTGGCGACAGTAGCATTAATTTATTGGTGTGGTTTTGGATTAAATACCCAGGTGAACCAGACTTTATGACAGTACGCCATAAAGGTGTAGTTGCCGTTAAACAAGCGTTGGATGAAGCTGATATTAGTATTCCATTCCCTATTCGCACGCTCGATTTTGGTATTAAAGGCGGTGAAAAACTCGATGCCATGATCAGCGATAAAATAAGTCAGCAATCATCAAATAAAGGCAACGCTGGTGGAGCTGATTCAGGCCAAAACGAATAAATGAGCCATTAATACCAGTGGGAATTATTTACTCACTCGCAACGCAATTTTACATTTAAATACGCGTTGTGGGCTTAAATAAAAATGACTTATGAGTCACAACGACTAAATGCAGCTTTATAAAGCTGCATTTTTTTATGGCTATTTAAGTGTTTGAGAAGGTGAGAGCAACGTTAATTGATTATTGATTAAGGCCTATTTACCTTTTGGGGTGAAATTGAAAGCGGGCTATGTGATATATCGATAAGGCTAAGCCTATTGTGTAGTTACTTCCCGAAACTGACGATAACGCAACATAAATATAAAACATGCAGTAACTTTTGTGGTCCCTTCCCTCATAGGTTGCTTCTTCTTGTTGCCTAAATAATAGGTAATAAGGAGCAAGTAGGGCGTATAAGCTGTATACGACTTTAAGTTATACCTACATAGGCGTAGTCATTAAAATAATGCAGGAGTAGGTACTTAGCTTACTGGGTCACAAATCGCACACCGTAATTATGTTGCTCCTTGATAGAACACGCTTTAATAATGTCAGTTAAACAGGCCTAGGCTTAATATAAATTTATTATTTAAAGAGCGGATTATTTTGGCAAATATTAGGTTGTAATGTATGCAATTTACAATTGGTATTAGGCGGTAAGTAAGAGGTAATTAAAGCGAGTTCTTTATTGTAGTTAATGTGAGTTGCAAGTAAATACTGGCACAAAAAAAGCGCAGCATGTGTTGGAGTAACATGCTGCGCCTAGGATCAATTGAGTTAATAAAAATGCGATTCAAATAACACTAATTTTGTTACGGATGATTTTAACACCATCCATATTTTCTAAAAACTTTTGAGCAAGCGCACGTTCAAAACCGGTTTGCGCTTGACCATGTAATATTACCTCGCCATCTTTAACCTGTACGCGAATATTGCTTAATGCAAAGTTGGGGTTAGTACGAAGCGTGCTTGTAATGGTTTGCTGAAGGTTAGGTTGAGTTGCTACGCTGCTGACTACGGCTAGGTGTGTTGCTGCACTCACTTTGGTAGCGCAGGCTAACAAAAATAAACAACAAAACGAAACTAACGCGATAGTTAACTTTAAGCGGTTCATAACTCAATCCTTTTATATCAATTAAAAATTTAGCCAAACCATTAAATATTCTGGCTATTCTGTGTTTAATATTACAAGTTCAGTGCCAGTTTTAATTTATTGAAATATAAGGTTATTTTATTAAGTGGGAATTCAGGTGGGCAATAATTACATTTAAATGGGTAGGTGTTACATGCACCGGTTACCTATGTTACACGCATTAAAAAGCCGGCATACGCCGGCTTTGGTAAATATGCTAAGTTACTTTTTCTTTTTAACTTTCGCTTTTTTCTTTGCTTTCATTTTTACCGGATCTTTGCGCTTTTTAACCGGTGGCTTAGCCTCTTTATGCTGAGGCTCTATTCCTTTAATTACACGGCGTTTAAGCTTTTGTTCAATGTAGCGTTCTACTTTGTACAAAATACCAATATCATGCGCTTCAACTAATGAAATAGCGATGCCTTTTTTACCTGCACGACCAGTACGGCCAATACGGTGAACATATACGTCGGCGGTACGTGGCATATCAAAGTTAATAACGTGGCTAATGTCAGATACATCAATACCGCGAGCAGCTACATCTGTTGCAATTAATATTTTAGTGCGGCCACTATGAAAGTTTTCCATTGCTTTCATGCGCTTGTCTTGTGGCATTTCACCTCGCAGCCAAGCGGCTTTTACACCGTTATTAGTTAATTCACCAATGAGAGTTTCTAAACGCTCACGGGTTTTAACAAATACAATGGCTTTACTCACGTCTGGGCCGTTAAGGGTGTTGACTAAAAGCTCGAGTTTATGGTGGTAATCATCAGCAAGATGAACCCACTGGTGAATTTTAGCTTTTTCTTTACGAGACGACTCAGCTTCTAACAAAGCCGGATCGTTTAATGTGGTTTCTGCAAATCGCTCTACGCTGTCACCCTCAAGGGTTGCTGAGAATAAAAAACACTGACGGCGGTTTTTAGCTTCATCACAAATACGGCTCATTTCTTTTTTGAAACCCATGTCTAGCATACGGTCGGCTTCATCAATAATAAGCATTTCGACATGTTCAGCATGAAAGTTTTCAGTTTCAAGGTATTCCATTAATCGCCCTGGTGTAGCAATTAATATGTCGTTATTTTTTTCAAAAATCTCTTTATGCGTTCCGTAGTTTATACCACCGGTCACGACACCTATTTTTAGGTGTGTACGTTTGGCTAGTAACTCACATTGCTCATGAATTTGATAAGCCAGCTCACGTGTTGGCGTCATTATTAATACGCGGGCAAAACCAGGCTCACGGCGCGGAAAATCCAATAAGTATTGAATCGCAGGAATTAAAAATGCCGCTGTTTTACCTGTGCCAGTTGGCGCAGACGCTAAAATATCACGTCCCTGAAGAGCTTCAGGAATAGCTTGTTGTTGAATACTGGTTGGCTTCTCGTAGCCCATTTTATCAATGGCATCGAGTAATTTGGTATCAAGATCAAATTCAGAAAATTGCATAGAGTGTCTAAAATAGTGGACAATTACCTTGATTATACGCGCTATGCTGCGCTTGGTGAATGAAAAGGTGAAAAAATGTCTGGTTTTGCATTTAAACAATTTAAGGTTGAGCACGACCTCTGCGCAATGAAGGTTTCAACCGACGGCATTTTGCTTGGTGCGTGGGCAAACTTAGCTGGTGCAAACTCGTTACTAGACATTGGTACTGGCACGGGGTTATTGGCGTTAATGTGTAAACAGCGCAGGCCAGCATTAAGTATTACTGCGGTTGAAATAGATGAAAACGCATACAATCAAGCATTACAAAACGTAGCAAATAGTCCGTGGCCCAATATAGCTATTAAGCATCAAACTATTCAAAGCTTTAATAGTGACGCTCCCTTTGATGTCATCATTTCTAATCCGCCTTACTTCAATCACAGTTTAAAAGGCAATAATGCCGCCCGAAACACTGCGCGTCACACCGATGGTTTGAGCTTTGAGGAGCTAATTAACGCGTTTAAGCGGCTTAGCCATTCACAGTCACGGTTTAGTTTAATACTGCCAAACACTGAGGCTTTAGTATTTATTGAGCTTGCTACTCAAAAAGGGCTTTATTTAAATGCACATTGCCAAGTAAAAGCGACACCTAGCAAACCCATAAGCCGCAGTTTAATGACGTTTAGTTATCTAGAATCACAAACCGACAATTCAACGCTATGCATTAGAGAGTTAAACAATAATTACACTACTGATTACATTACTTTGTGTAAGGCATTTTATTTAAAGATGGCGTAATTGTGAGGGGTATTATCTAATAATAAAGGATAGTTTACCCATAATGCATACGTATTCAGTTGTTATTTAATCAACCTCAGGACTAGTGTTAACCACTTGTAAATAACGTTGGGCATGTTGTTTAGCCCGCCAACATTTGGAAACACACACTATGAAGCTGAATAAAATGGTCACCACCGCCGGTTTAAGCCTAGGTTTGCTTTTGCCTAACCTTGCAGCTGCTGCACCCACTACGTTTGTTCATTTATTTGAATGGAGTTGGCCCGATGTTGCACAAGAATGCGAGCAGTTTTTAGGGCCAAAAGGGTATGCTGCTGTACAAGTGTCCCCGCCAAACGAGCATATTACAGGCAACCAATGGTGGACTCGCTATCAACCTGTGAGCTACCAACTGCAAAGCCGAGGCGGTAACCGAACGCAGTTTGTAGATATGGTTAACCGTTGTAAAAGTGCAGGGGTCGATATTTATGTAGATACCTTAATTAATCACATGGCGGCTGGCAGTGGTAATGGCGTTGCGGGTAGCACGTTTGGTAATAAACAATACCCAATTTATAGCCCACAAGACTTTCATGAAAGCTGTAGTATAAATCCAGAAGATTACGGTAATAATCGTTACCGCGTTCAAAACTGCGAGTTAGTAGGACTTGCTGATTTGAATACGTCTTCAAATTACGTGCAAAATACTCTCGCTGCTTATATTAACGACCTTCAGGCTATTGGAGTAAAAGGTTTTAGATTTGATGCGGCTAAACACGTAGCAGCTAGCGATATTCAAAGCCTTATGGCTAAAATAAATGGCTCGCCGTTAGTGTTTCATGAAGTGATTGATCAGGGAACTGAAGCCGTTGATGCCTCTGAGTATTTAAGTACAGGGCTAGTTACCGAGTTTAAATACAGTACACAACTCGGTAATACATTTAGAAACGGCTCGCTTGCATGGTTAAGTAATTTTGGTGAAGGGTGGGGCTTTATGCCAAGCTCGTCAGCGGTCGTATTTGTAGATAATCATGATAATCAGCGGGGGCATGGTGGTGCGGGTAACGTAATTACCTTTGAAGATGGCCGCTTATACGACCTAGCTAACGTATTTATGTTGGCGTATCCGTATGGCTATCCAAAAGTAATGTCGAGTTACGATTTCCATGGTGATACCGATGCGGGCGGGCCGAGTGTTCCCGTTCATAACAGTGGTAATTTAGAATGTTTTGCAAGCAATTGGAAATGTGAGCATCGTTGGTCATACATAGCGGGTGGCGTCGATTTTAGAAATAACACCGCCGACAACTGGGCTGTGACAAATTGGTGGGATAACACTAATAATCAGATTTCATTTGGCCGCGGTAGCTCAGGTCATATGGCCATTAACAAAGAAGACGCAGCGCTCAATGCTACTGTGCAAACAGACATGGCGCCTGGCCAATATTGTAATGTATTAAAAGGTGAATTATCGGGCGATGCTAAAAGTTGTAGCGGTGAGGTTATTACAGTTAATAGTAACGGCACTATTGATCTAAATGTGGCACCTTGGGATGCGATGGCAATTCATAAAAACGCTAAGTTATCACAAGGTTCGACTTCAAATCCGAGTGGTGATTGGCAGCGTACCGTCATTTTTATTAACGCACAAACTCAAAGTGGGCAAGACATGTTTGTACGCGGCGGAATAGATCATACCTATGCAAATACAAATTTAGGTAGAAACTGTCAAACAACTAATGTGGAATGTGCGATGCCTATTCGTCATAACAATTTAAAAAATGCCACTACAAGCCCATGGAAAGTAAACGATAACTATCTAGATTGGTACGGTATTGAAAGCGGGCAAAGCGCCCAGGCAGAAGGTACCGCAGCCGATTGGACTACAAACGTGTGGCCAAGTACATATGGTGCCCAAAAAACAGTAACTAACGACGGCTTTGGCGTTACGCCGCTTAATATTTGGGGCGAACACTATTGGATGCTGGATGTAGACATGGATTGCAGCAAAGCAGTAAATGGGTGGTTTGAGGTAAAAGCATTTGTTAAAAATGGCCAAGGCTGGGAAAGCGATATAAACCAAGCCAATACACCCTTTGCCAGCACTAACCATGTGGCACAATGTGGAAAAATAAATATGTTTGAATTTAATAGCTCAAATGTAGATATTCGTAACTTTTAAACCTATTCGTTAAATTTAGCGATGTGCATTATTACTAAAGCCAAACACCTAAGCGTGTTTGGCTTTTTACCATAAACAATATTGGTAATGTGTTAAATCGCTGTTATATAGCGTGGCAAGTATTACGCTTAAGCAGTTAAAGCGTTTCGCCGTACTCGGTCATTACTTGCTCAACCCAGCTGGCTATGCGCTCATCGCTCAGCTCGTACTGGCTGTCTTCGTCAAGGGCGAGCCCTACAAACTGTTTGCCGTCGGGGGTGAGTGCCTTTGAGGCTTCAAACTCGTAGCTGCTGTCGTTCGGCCAAAAGCCAAGTTGTGTAAATGTTTGTGTGTTTATTTCGTCGTGCAGCATACCTAGAGCGTCTTGAAACCACTGTCCGTAACCTTGTTGGTCGCCCATGCCAAATAAAGCAATGGTTTTACCATTTAGGTTTACGTCTTTTATGTCGTCCCATTTAGACTCCCAGTCTTCTTGTATTTCGCCAAAGTCCCATGTTGAAATACCAAAGATGATAAAGTCGTACTGCTCTGCATTTTTTAGTGGTTCGTCTTTAATATTGTGAAGGCTAACTATATCGTCACCAATAAGGTCACGTATTTTTTCTGCTGCCATTTCGGTGTAGCACGTAGTAGAGCCAAAAAATAAACCAATTTGCATCGTATTTATCACTGTGTAATTGCCTGATATGATAGGCTCAAGTTTACCGTAAGGTATTTTTAATTGATACCTTAGCAAAGCATGAGAGCATAATGTGACAACGCTATCTGACGATTTTTCAGAAAATAAAAGCAGTATGAGCACCAATAGCGACTACCTAGAAACCTTTTTAGATAGCCTTTATTTAGAGCAAGGTGTAAGCGAAAACACATTAAGTGCTTACCGTAGCGATTTAGATAAGTTTTGCCAGTTTTTAAAAGGCGAAAACTTAATGACGGTAACAGGGCATGACATTGAAAGCTACTTAGCGCATCGGGTTGATTTAGGCCTAAAACCGCGCAGTACAGCGAGAAGTATCAGTGCGCTAAAACGGTTTTATCAGTACTTTGTGCGTGAAAAAATGATTACCGACACACCAATGCTAAATATTGCCCAGCCCAAAGCGGGGCAATCGTTACCTAAAACACTTTCTGAAACTGAAGTAGAAGCGCTTCTTAACGCCCCCAATACTGAAGAACCCATGGGGTTACGAGACAAAGCCATGCTTGAATTGCTTTATGCCACAGGCCTGCGTGTCAGTGAGTTGGTTGGGCTACGTATGGAGCAAATTAACTTACGCCAAGCGGTTGTGTTTGTAAAAGGTAAAGGCAACAAAGAACGTTTAGTGCCGCTGGGCGAAGAAGCCATGCATTGGCTTGAGCTTTTTTTAAAAGTGGGCCGCGCACAAATGATCAAACACGCCACCGACTTTGTATTCCCGTCAAAACGTGGTGTAGGCATGACTCGACAAACCTTTTGGCATAGAATCAAACACTATGCTATTTTGGCATCGGTTGAATCGCCATTATCACCCCACACATTGCGCCATGCATTTGCTACGCATTTATTAAATCATGGGGCCGATTTACGTGTTGTGCAAATGATGCTGGGACACAGCGACCTATCAACAACGCAAATTTATACTCATGTTGCTAATGAACGGTTAAAATCGGTACACGCGCAGCATCATCCGCGCGCTTAATTTGAAATTAAATAGTATTAAGCCGGTCAATATATTAAGTATTTTTAGGATAGAGAGAAGTTATGAAAAAATTAATGTTAGCAGGTGCCATGTTGTGCACAAGTATGAGTGCATTGGCAAATGACGTTGCAGTAACGCCAAATGCTAATGATCCTATTGTTACTAAGTTTGCGGCACTTGGCGTTACGGTTAAGCAAATAAATCCAAGCCCAGTAGCTGGTTTAAAAGAGCTAATTACAAATAAAGGCGTGTTATACGCAAGCCCAGACGGCCAGTTTTTAATGCAAGGCACGTTAATCGATTTAGACAACCGTAATAACCTAACAGAACAAGCTTTAAATAGCGTGCGTGCTGAAGGTATTACAGAATACGAAGAGTCGATGATTGTGTACAAAGCACCAAACGAAAAACACAGCATCACTGTATTTACCGATATTAGCTGTGGTTATTGTCGTAAATTACACCGTGAGCTAAACGATTTACTTGATGCGGGTATTACCGTTAAGTACTTAGCGTTTCCGCGTGGTGGCCTTCAAGGTTCAGGCTATGCAGATTTAATGAATGTATGGTGTGCAAAAGATCAGCAAGAGGCGTTAACAGAAGCTAAAGCTGGTGAGAGTACCACGGCAGTTGCAGGTTGTAGTGCACCCATTGCTGAACACTACCAGCTAGGCCAAAGCTTTGGTATTAGTGGCACGCCAGCCATTATTTTAGACGATGGCACAATGATCCCAGGTTACCAACCTGCTGCTGCATTAAAAGCAGCGTTAGATGCTAATAAAGCATCTTAATAACGTGTTTACGTTTACAAAAAGGCCTTAATGGCCTTTTTTTGTCTTTTTAATACGACTTAATAAGTTAAAAAACTGCATGAAAAAACTGATCATTGCGCGCGAAAACGTTAACGACTCGCACTTACCGAGTCATTTGCATCCGGTAATAAAACAAATTTACGCGACTCGTCGTGTGGTTGATGCCCAAGAGCTCGATAACGGTGTTGCTACGCTTCACGATTATAAATTGTTTAAAGACATCGACAAAGCAAGTGCGTTACTAGTCGATGCGCTTAAGGCGCAAAGCCACATTTTAATTGTGGGCGACTTTGATGCCGATGGCGCAACCAGTACTGCAACCTTAATGCAGGGGTTGCAAATGTTTGGTTTTCAAAATTTAGATTACCTCATTCCAGACCGCTTTAGCTTAGGTTATGGCTTAAGCCCCGCACTGGCCGAACAAATAGTACAAATAAAGCCCGATTTAGTGATCACCGTAGATAACGGTATATCCTGTATTGCCGGTATTGATATTTTAAAATCGGTAGGTATAAAAGTGTTGGTTACAGATCACCATTTACAAGGTGAACAGCTTCCCAATGCCGATGCCATTGTAAATCCAAACAGACACGAATGTAACTTTCCGTCAAAGTCTATTGCTGGTGTAGGCGTAGCGTTTTACTTATTAATAGCACTAAGAAGCCTAATGCGCGAACAAGGTTACTTTACGCAACAAACACCGCCTAACTTAGCAAACTTATTAGACATAGTTGCACTGGGTACAGTCGCTGATGTAGTTGCACTTGATGCAAATAACCGAACATTAGTACACCAAGGCTTAGCGCGTATTCGCAGTGGCAAAACACGCCCAGGTATTACAGCACTTATTGAAGTGGCCAACAGAAATGCAGCGCGTTTAAGCGCCAGCGATTTTGGTTTTTCACTTGCGCCACGTTTAAACGCAGCAGGGCGACTAGACGACATGAGTTTGGGCATAGCGTGTTTACTGAGTAACGATATAAACCAAGCAAGGCGTATCGCAAGCGAACTCGACAGCTTAAACCATGCAAGGCGTGAAATAGAGCAAGGTATGCAAGCTGAAGCACAAGCTGTGCTTGATAGGCTCGCCTTTACCGACGATAACATTCCCGATGCTATTTGTTTGTTTCAAGATGACTGGCACCAAGGCGTAATTGGTATTTTGGCTGGCCGTTTAAAAGAAAAGTACCACCGCCCAACCGTTATTTTTGCCGGTGGTGAAAATGGCGAAATTAAAGGCTCGTGCCGCTCTATTGAAGGGCTGCATATGCGTGACCTACTCGAAGGGTTAAATACCGCCACGCCCCATTTAATAAATAAGTTTGGTGGCCACGCAATGGCTGCGGGTTTAAGCATAGACGAGCAAAATTTTAACGACTTTAAAAGAGCGTTTGATGCCGCAGTCAGTGCGCAATTAAGCGAAGAAAGTAAGCGTTGTATTGTATTTACCGACGGCGAGCTGCCAAACGACTGCTTTACCATGGAGTTTGCCCAATTATTAAAGCAATCAGGCCCATGGGGGCAGCAATTTCCAGAGCCTGTGTTTGAACATACCTTTGAATTAATTCAGCAACGTATTGTTGGTGAAAAGCATTTAAAACTGGTGCTTAAACATCAATCAGGGCGATTAGTTGACGCTATTGCTTTTGGTATAGACGTAAAAGAGTGGCCAGATACCGAAGCACGCTTTGTTAAAGTGGCTTATCAACTTGATATAAACGAGTTTAGAGGTAAATTTAGCTTGCAGCTAATTGTACGAGAGCTTGAAAAAGTGCACTAAAAAATATGCACAATACATGCATAAAAGGCTAATAAAGCGCGCGATTTTTTGTTAAAATCGGGCGTTTTTATCATTTGACGATAATTTATTGCGGATATTCCTCAAGTCGGGCCGTAATAATCTAGCCATTTTGGAGTAATGTACATGTTTGAAGTGAATCCTGTGATTAATCAAATCAAGGAAATTCGCGATCGTACTGAACTGCTTCGGGGGTACCTTTGACTACGCTCTTAAACAAGAGCGCCTAGAAGAAGTTAACGCCGAACTTGAAGATTCAGCTGTATGGAATGAACCTGAACGCGCACAGGCACTTGGCCGTGAAAAGTCAGCATTAGAGGCGGTTGTTGAAACAATTGACAACTTAGTTGCTGGCGCTGATGACGTTGAAGGCTTGCTTGAGCTTGCAATAGAAGCGGAAGACGAAGACACCTTTGACGAAGCAAATGCAGAGCTTGAAGGCCTAAACGAGCAATTAGAAGGTTTAGAGTTTCGTCGAATGTTTTCGGGCACGCACGACGCAAATGATGCATACCTTGATTTACAATCAGGTTCAGGCGGCACTGAAGCTCAAGACTGGTGTAACATGTTACTTCGCATGTACCTACGCTGGGGGGAAGCAAAAGGCTTTAAAGTTGAGCTAGTAGAAGCAACCGATGGCGATGTGGCCGGAATAAAAGGCGCAACAGTTCGCTTTGTTGGTGAATACGCTTACGGTTGGTTACGTACAGAAACAGGCGTACACCGTTTAGTTCGTAAAAGCCCATTTGACTCAAGTGGCCGTCGTCATACATCGTTTGCCTCTGCGTTTGTATACCCAGAGATAGACGACAATATTGAAATTGATATTAATCCGTCTGACTTACGTATAGACGTGTACCGTGCATCGGGCGCAGGTGGTCAGCACGTTAACACCACCGAATCGGCAGTACGTATTACTCACGTGCCTACAAACACGGTAGTGCAATGTCAAAACGAGCGTTCGCAGCATAAAAATAAAGCCCAAGCAATGAAGCAATTAAAAGCTAAATTATTTGAGCTTGAGTTACAGCAGCAAAATGCTGAAAAACAAACGCAAGAAGATGCAAAATCAGATATTGGTTGGGGCAGTCAAATTCGTTCATACGTTCTTGATGACTCGCGTATTAAAGATTTACGCACCGGCGTTGAAAACCGCAATACCCAATCGGTACTTGACGGTAACCTAGACAAATTTATTGAAGCCAGCCTTAAATCTGGCCTATAACCACCAAGCTAATAAAGAGCTAAAAAATGACTGATAAAATCCAAGACGAAAACAAGTTAATCGCTGAGCGTCGCGGCAAGTTAGATGCTATTCGCGAAAATTGCCCAGCCAACGGTCATCCAAACCAATTCCGTCGTGAACATTACACGGCTGATTTGCAAGCTGAGTTTGGTGATAAAACAAAAGAAGAATTAATTGAGCTACAGCACGTAGTATCAATTGCTGGTCGTATTCTTGCTAAGCGTGGTCCATTTATGTCTATTCAAGATATGAAAGGCCGTGTACAAGTTTACGCATCAAAAGACGTACAAAAAGACTTAAAAGCAAAATATGGTCAGCTTGATATTGGCGATATTATTGGTGTTAAAGGTCCACTTAATAAATCAGGCAAAGGCGATTTATACGTAGATATGGCCGAGTACGAATTACTTACTAAGTCACTACGCCCATTACCAGAAAAATTTCATGGTCTTTCAGACCAAGAAACAAAATATCGCCAACGTTATGTTGATTTAATTACAAACGAAGCGACGCGCGAAACGTTCCGTATTCGTTCACAAGTAGTTGAAGGTATTCGCCGCTTTTTAGCAGATCGTGACTTTATGGAAGTAGAAACGCCAATGCTGCAGGTTATTCCTGGCGGTGCGTCTGCGCGTCCATTTGTGACTCATCATAACGCGCTTGATATCGACATGTATTTACGTATTGCGCCAGAGCTTTACCTAAAGCGTTTAGTGGTAGGTGGTTTTGACCGCGTATTTGAAATTAACCGTAACTTCCGTAACGAAGGGTTATCAACGCGTCACAACCCTGAATTCACTATGATTGAGTTCTACCAAGCATACGCCGATTACATCGATCTGATGAACATCACCGAAGACATGCTACGTACCGTTGCAACAAACGTTTTAGGCAGCCCAATTGTTGTTAATACAACGAAAGATGAGAACGGCGAAGTAATCGACTCAGTAGAGTACGACTTTGGTAAGCCGTTTGAGCGCCTAAGCATGGCTGATGCTATCTTAAAATATAACCCTGAGTTTGACGCTGCGGTATTTAATGACCCAGAAAACCACTTTGAAGAATTAAAAGCGTACGCTAAACAAGTGCACGTTAAAATTCCTGAAAACTGTGTTTGGGGCCCAGGCAAGTTTTTATGTGAAATATTTGAAGAAACGGCTGAGCACATGCTTATCCAACCTACATTTATTACAGGTTACCCATGGGAAGTGTCGCCACTTGCACGTCGTAACGACGACAATGCATTTGTTACCGACCGCTTTGAGTTTTTTGTTGGCGGACGTGAGCTTGCAAATGGTTTCTCGGAGCTTAACGATGCACAAGACCAAGCAGAACGCTTTACTCGCCAAGTTGAAGAAAAAGACGCAGGCGATGATGAAGCAATGCATTACGATGAAGATTACATACGCGCACTAGAGTACGGTTTACCGCCTACTGCTGGTGAGGGTATTGGTATTGACCGATTAGTAATGTTATTTACTGACTCATCTACAATTAAAGATGTTATTTTATTCCCGCATATGCGTCCGCAAGCTGACTAAGCTTAACGAAAAATAACACCTTGAAACGCCGCTTAATTGCGGCGTTTTTGTTTTTACTTTGTTTATTCATAGCTAATAAGATCATTATTCATATATTAAGCTGTTGATATTTAGTTGTAATTTTTTATGAAAATTTTTATGTGCATATAACAAATTAATGAGTAACATTTAAACATTATGTTGTATTTTTGTAACTTTGTTAGCTACAATACGGCCAAATTTTAAACGACCTAACTTTTAGGTGCTGTAAATAATAAAAACGGATTTACAAAATAATAAAATGACAGATAAAACTATCGAAGAGTCGGAAGAACTCAGTCAAACAGAGCGAGAGCGAGAAGCTTTTTACCGAGCATGCATTGCAGAGTTTCAACAACTAGGTTATCAAGAGCAGTACCTAGCTAGTTTAAAAGATAAATGCGACCCAACCGACGACACACATACGCCTAACGAAGAGAGTTAATTAGCTTAAAAATTAGGCTTCTTTAATATAAAAACATAACATATGTGTGTTCTGTAACCATATAGACACTTTTGATAGAAAAGTGTTTGACATATTTTCTGAAATCTTTATTATACGCCCCACAAGACGGAGAGGTGTCCGAGTGGCCGAAGGAGCTCCCCTGCTAAGGGAGTATAGAGTTTGTAGCTCTATCGAGGGTTCGAATCCCTCCCTCTCCACCATTTTTTAAATGGCGAAATCTTGTAAACGTAAAGACGGGCGCATAGCTCAGCTGGA
>NZ_PNDV01000050.1:0-28455 GCF_005930865.1 Pseudoalteromonas sp. S554
AACAAAACAGCGCCGATGATAGTGTAGCATTTGCTATGTGAAAGTAGGACATTACCAGGCTTCAAATAAGAGAAACCCGTTACAGCAATGTGACGGGTTTTTTGCTGTCTGGGGTTTAATAAATAGCCAAGAGCCCATTTCGAACTCAATACTCAAACAGAACAGCGCGAAGGCGAGCCCCGCGGAAGGCCGTCCCGACGCAAAGATAGTATTCCATTTGCTATGTGACTCTCCACTGCTGTGGGCACCACGACATTACCAGGCTTCAAATACAAGAAAGCCCGACTAGCAATAGTCGGGCTTCTTTGCAGACGTAAAAAAGTAATCTTCAGCATTCCCTTCTCTAAAGCGTAGCGTCTCTTAAGTGAATCGCCTCTTTGTGAACAGTGTTTTGGTTATTCAATACACTGGCCTATGTTAGATAACATTTCACTGTGACTCTCTACCGCTGAGGGCACCATGACATTCTACTGCGTAGCGCACCGACTTCAAATTGTAGAAAGCCCGACTAGAAATAGTCGGGCTTTTTTACGTCTGCAGAAAAGTGACATTCAATATTTCCTTCTCTAAAGCGCAGCGTCTCTTAAGCGAAGCGCCTCTTTGTGAAGAGTGTTTTAGTTATCTAGTACATTACCAGATGATGACGCAGAATTAGCTCTTTGGCTCTTTGGCTCTTTAGCGCAGGGTACAGCGCCACTGATATAAAGCCGTTATCCTACTCTAAATGAAAGAAAGTCCGACTCGAAAGAGTAGACTTTTTATATGACTGTAAACCTTTAACAGTTTGGCTTGTGGTGTTGGAGTGTTCTATCTTATGTATTCGGTTATTTATTAAAGAAACTTAGTTGCAGGGGTAAAAATTAGAATCAAAAACGCCAACTCAAGGTTGGCGTTTTAATTATGAGGCTAAAGGTTGTTTTTAAGCTTTAGGGCCTGCATTTTTAATATCGTCAGATACGTCGTATTTAGCAAAGTTTTCTGTAAAGTCAGCAGCCAATTTAGCTGCATATTCATTATATTTAGCCTTATCTTCCCACGTGTTAATAGGGTTAAGAAGGTTGCTATCAACACCTGGTACTGCAACTGGTACGTTTAAGTTCAATGCATCAATATGTTGAGTTTCAACACCGGCTAATTTACCTGACACTATAGCGTCAATTACAGCACGTGTAGTTGGTATATCAAAACGCTTGCCGATACCGTAAGGACCGCCAGTCCAGCCAGTATTCACTAGGTAAACTTTAGCGCCAAACTCACGTACACGTTTCATTAGAAGCTCAGCATAAACACCTGCAGGACGTGGGAAGAACGGTGCGCCAAAACAGGTTGAGAATGTAGATTCTATATCGCTTGTTGAACCAATTTCGGTTGAACCTACTTTAGCAGTATATCCGCTTAGGAAGTGGTACGCAGCGGCTTCTTCACTCAGTACAGATACAGGAGGTAATACGCCACTTACATCACATGTTAAGAATACAACAGCTTTAGGCTCACCTGCGCGGTTTTCTACTTTACGCTTTTCAACATGTTCTAATGGGTAAGCAGCTCTGCTATTTTGGGTCAGACTTGTATCGTTAAAATCTGGCACACCTCTATCATCAAGCACAACATTTTCTAAGATAGTACCAAAGCGGATTGCATCCCAAATAACAGGCTCATTCTTTTGTGAAAGGTCGATACATTTTGCGTAACAGCCGCCTTCGATGTTAAATACACTACCAGGTGCCCAGCCATGTTCGTCATCACCGATTAGGAAGCGAGTTGGGTCAGCTGATAACGTTGTTTTACCAGTACCAGATAAACCGAAGAATAATGCTGTGTCGCCAGCTTCACCAACGTTAGCCGAACAGTGCATTGGTAATACACCTTTAGCTGGTAATAAGAAGTTTTGAACTGAGAACATCGATTTTTTCATTTCACCGGCGTAGCGCATACCCGCAAGCAATACTTTACGTTGTGCGAAGTTAATGATTACGGTGCCATCGCTGTTAGTACCATCACGCTCTGGCTCACATACAAACGAAGGTACGTTCATCACTTGCCATTGCGGTAAGTTTGAAGCGTTATAGTTTTTAGGTTCAATAAACATGTTTTTGGCAAAAATATGATGCCATGCAGTTTCTGTTGTAACAACTACAGGTAAATAATGCTCTGGGTCTGCGCCAACTTCTAGGTGAGAGGTGAAGTGGTCATTACTTTGCACATGTGCTTCTACGCGTGCCCACAAAGCATCAAATTTGTCAGCATCAAAAGGACGGTTTACATTGCCCCATTGAATTTCATTTTGTGTTGAAGCTTCTTGTACAATAAAACGATCTCGAGGTGAACGACCAGTTCGTTTTCCTGTAATGGCTACGAAAGCACCATTTGCGGCTAGAGTTCCTTCGCCACGGCGGATCGCATGCTCGACAAGTTCAGCTGCGGTTAAATCGACAAAACGTGTAGCGCTTGTAATCATGTTTATACCTAACTATGTGTGAGAGTTTGAACGGGATAGCTCTGGGTAAATAGTGCCCTTTAGCTGTAATGATAGTAACAGAAGGTTTTGAGATATTCGAGCCTGTAAAGCCTCTAAAAACATATATATTTGCAAAAAAACATGAATAATTTCAATGATACCGGTGTCATTAAATGTTACTTTTCATGACACCGGTATCATCTTTTTATAATATAAAACCGCATATTTTGCGGCTTTATATAGGAAGATGAGCTGAGATGGAGTTTTTAGTTGAAAATACTCTTAATGTCTTGCTCATTAAACGTATATTCTTTTAAGCAGTAATGACAGTTGATATTAACACTGCCGTTTTCTGCTACATCATCGAGTAGTTCTTGTTGTCCTACATTAACTAATGCGGTGATTGTTTTGTCGCGACTACAGCCACATTTGAAACGTATGCTTTGTGGTTCAAAAACACGTGGATTATCTTCATGGTACAAACGAGTTAAGATTGTATTTGCATCAAGATTTAATAGCTCTTCATCTTTTATCGTATTGCTGAGTGCTTCTAGGTGGGTGAAGTCTTCAATTGACTTCTGTTTATCAACAGGCAGTACCTGTAAAAATAAACCACATGCCTTTGCACTGCCTGCGGTTGTATTGGTTGCAAACCATAAACGAGTTTTTAACTGCTCTGATTGCTCAAAGTAACTTTCAATACACTCACTTAGAGTGTCATGCTCTAGAGGGACTATACCTTGGTAGCGCTCACCTTTATCTGGCGTAATAGTAATAACCATATAGCCATTACCGATTAGTTCTTTGACAGTACTGCCTGTCACTTCATTTTGTAGACGAGCAATACCACGCATATTTTGCTTATCATCACCATTTATTACTGCATATTTAACGGGTCCGTCACCTTGCAGTTGCACGGCTATTTCACCTTCAAATTTTAATGTAGCTGTCAGTAAGCAAGTAGCGACCAATAGCTCACCTAGTAATGCTTTTACAGGTGCTGGGTAATTATGGTTTGCAATCATTTCATTGTAGGCACTCTCAATTTGAACGAGTTCGCCACGAACATCTAGTTCGTTGAATAAATAACGGTGAAGTAAATCTTGTTGCATGAGCGGCTATACCTAACTTGATTTCATTTTTAAAAGTTCGCGTCTTTGCTTTTTATCGGGTTTTTTATCCGGATGAGGAGCAAAAAAGCTATTATTTTTACGTGCGATGCTGTTTTCTTCGCGTTTGGCGATACTAGCATCAGATTCTTGGTACAAGGTCTGAGCAATGGGGGCGCTTTGTCGTTTTTCAAGCACTTTCGTTATGGTTACGATTTTTTCATCTACACCTTGAGCGAGTTTCACTATCGCACCAACTTCGACTATTTTACTCGCCTTTGTTCGCTGTCCATTATAATGCACTTTACCGCCTTGTACCATTTCCCTTGCTATCGCACGTGTTTTATAAAAACGTGCTGCCCATAACCATTTATCTAATCGAACTTTTAAGTTATCTACGAGGTCAGAGTCTTTATTACTATTGCTTTTTTTACTCATAACGTATTTGTACCTGCAGTAATTTGTTATCTAAAATTTACCACGAAATCTATCTAGGATGAAGGTATTACAGTGGGCGTTTGTTTTTTGTTCAAGTAAATAGAAGTTATTCATTCTGTTTACAAAGTTTAATATTAGTGTGCTTGTTGAATGAAAAATGAAAGGGTACTATGGGGACGCGCTTACGCAGTAAATTAAAAAAAGAACACTATTTATGGAACAGCAAATCCAACAGCTAAAACACATTTTAACTCGATTACCGCATGCTAAATTAAGTGCGTTAGTCACGCTATTAGTTGTTGTTTACCTTGCATTTTTATTATCAAAATTGGTTTGGCTTTTATGGCCTCAACCTCAGGTATCTTTACTTAGTCCTACTCAGTTTGCCACACAGTCATCGGGAACAAGTAATAATTCGGCACAACGCATTGTTGAGCAGTTTTTGTTTGGTAAAAAAACGGTAACAAACAGCGCTAATACTGCAAAACAATCACAAATTATTAATGATGCCCCTGAAACACGTTTAAGTATTAACTTAACAGGCATAGTAGCTGTAAGTAATGATGATAAAGCAGGCGTTGCAATTATTGAGTCACAGGGCAAGCAGGTTAGCTACCTTGTCGATGAAGTCGTATCTGGAACGCGTGCAAAAGTAGCGCAAATACTTCCTGACCGTGTCATTTTAAGTGTAAATGCCCGTTTTGAGACGCTTATGCTTGATGGACTCGATTTTACCAAAACAGTCTCTATGCCGGTGCTCGCTGCAAAAGATGAGCAAGAAATGGGGCCGCAGCGATTAGAAGAAAGTGAAGAACTAATAAATGCGACTGCAGACCCAGAAGTAAAAGAAGCCATTATAGAAACACGTGAAGAATTATTAGAAGAACCCGGTAAGCTTTTTGATTACATACGTGTATCTCAAGCAATGAGTGAAGGCGAACTCATTGGTTATCGCTTAAGTCCGGGAAAAGAACCCGCACTATTTAAGAAAATGGGATTAAAAAACAACGATTTAGCTGTTTCTATTAACGGCTATCAACTAACGGATTTAAAACAGGCCATGTCAGCCATTAATGAGCTGCGTAATAGCACCGATGCTACTATCACTATTGAGCGTGATGGAGAGCAAATAGATGTGCAATTTAGCCTGCAATAACTTAGCTTTGGAGTTTTAACATAATGGTTCAGGTGCTACACCTCACAAAAATTAAAAAAGGGTTAGCTAAGTACGCAGCACTTTTTTTGGCGGCAAGTATTTCTTTGTCTGTTTCTGCAGTTGAATATGCAGCAAATTTTAAGGGCACTGATATCAACGAGTTTATTAATATTGTTGGTAAAAACCTTAATAAAACGGTGATTATAGATCCCAACGTGCGTGGCAAAGTAAATGTACGTAGCTATGAGTTAATGGATGAAGATCTTTACTATCAATTCTTTTTAAATGTATTAGAAGTTTACGGCTACTCAGCTGTTGAAATGGATAATGGCATTATTAAAGTAGAAAAAAGTTCTGACGCTAAAAAATCGAATGTGCCACTAATTACTGAAAACAGTTCTGCATCGGGCGATATGATGATCACCCGTGTAGTGCGCGTAAAAAATGTAAGCGTGCAAGAACTAGGACCATTAGTTCGTCAATTTAGCGATCAAAAAGATGGTGGCCATGTTGCTAACTTTAATGCTGCAAACGTAATGATGTTGACTGGCCATGCTGCATCAGTAAACCGCTTAGTGGAAATTATCCGCTCAGTTGACCAAGCCGGTGATAAGCGTGTTGATATTGTAAAGCTTAAATACGCAACGGCTGATGATGTTGTTTCTGTAGTAGAAAATATTTATAAAGATAGTGGCAAAGGAAGCGTACCAGAATTTTTGATTCCTAAAGTCGTAGCCGACGGCCGTACCAATAGCGTAATTGTAAGTGGTGAAGGGCAAGCCCGCACACGTGCAATTGAATTGATTAAGCGCCTTGATGGTGAGCTTGAAAGCCAAGGCAACACTAAGGTGTTTTATTTAAACTATGCCAAATCGGAAGACTTAGTTAAGGTTCTTCAGGGTGTAAGTAAAACGTTAACCGAGGAAGCTCAAGGTAGTGCAACTAAAACGCGTTCGCGTAGTAACAGCGAAACCAGCATTGAGGCACACCCAGAGTCAAACTCACTAATAATTACTGCACAGCCAGATACTATGCGTTCATTAGAATCAGTTATTGAACGATTAGATATTCGTCGCGCACAAGTATTAGTTGAAGCAATTATTATTGAAGTGATGGAAGGTGATGGCGTTAACTTAGGCTTGCAGTGGATTTCAGAGCAAGGCGGCATGCTGCAGTTTAATAACGGTACAACAGTACCTGTTGGGTCGTTAGCTGTTGCAGCAGAACAAGCTGCAGATCAAACAGTAACTAAAACAATTATTGGTACAGAGTCTGGCACGGTTACACCTTACACAGAAACGACAGAAGGTGACTACGGGCCGCTTGCATCATTACTTAGTGGTATTAATGGCTTAGCTCTGGGCGTTATAAAAAATGACTGGGGCGCAATTATTCAGGCTGTAGCAACCGACACTAACTCAAATATTTTGGCAACGCCTTCAATTACCACTATGGATAACGAAGAAGCCTCTATTTTAGTGGGTCAAGAAGTACCTATTATTACCGGATCTCAAACAGGCACTAACAATAGCAACCCATTTCAAACGGTTGAGCGTCAAGAAGTGGGTATTAAACTTATTGTAACGCCACAAATTAACGATGGCTCAGCGGTACAGCTCACCATTGAGCAAGAGGTATCGAGTGTAAGTGGTGCAACTGCGGTTGATATTTCAGTGAACAAACGCGCTATTAAGACAACGGTTATCGCCGATGATGGCGGTATGGTTGTTTTAGGTGGCTTAATAGACGAAGACGTTCAAGAAAGTGTGTCTAAAGTCCCATTATTAGGTGATATTCCTGTTTTAGGGCACCTATTTAGGTCAACAAACACGACTCGCCGTAAGCGTAACTTAATTGTATTTATCCGCCCAACGATCATCCGTGATGGGGTGAGCATGAATAAGTTAAGTTTTAACAAGTATAACTTTATTCGTGGTGAGCAAACTAAGCAGCAAGAAGATGGTATTGATTTAATGCCAATGACCGATACCCCTGTATTGCCAGAGTGGAATGATGAGCTAGTACTTCCGCCAACTTATGAAGAGCACTTACGTAAACAAAATGCACAAGAGCGTAAAGATGACTAATGCGATACAAGAGATAAACCAAGACGTGGTTCATCCTAATACGCATAGTTCAGATGAGCCCTTAGCTGATGACGTACTCGTTGAGTTACCAGCAAAACGTTTACCATTTTCGTACGCGCGACGTGCAGGTGTTTTACTCAGTGAATATCAAGGCCAAACTACCGTGTACTTTCGTGGTGAGCTTGATTTAGATGTATTACTTGAAGTGCGCCGAATCGCAGGTCATGGCTTTAAATTAGAGCAGCTTGATGATGACAAGTTTGAATTGTTACTAGAGTCATCTTACCAACGTGATAGCTCTGAAACGCAGCAAATGATGGAAGATATTGGCAACGAAGTTGATCTGTTTTCTTTAGCTGATGAGCTCCCGCAAACTGAAGATTTATTAGCTGGTGATGACGATGCGCCCATTATAAAACTCATTAATGCCATGCTTAGCGAGGCCATTAAAGAGGGGGCGTCAGATATTCATATTGAAACGTTCGAGCAAGAGCTTGTGATTCGTTTCAGGGTTGATGGGGTTTTAAAAGAAGTACTAAAACCAAATCGTAAACTTGCCTCATTGCTTGTATCGCGTATTAAGGTAATGGCAAAACTCGATATAGCTGAAAAGCGTATTCCGCAAGATGGTCGTATTAGCTTGCGTATTGCAGGACGTGCAGTAGATGTGCGTGTATCAACCATGCCGTCGAGCTTTGGTGAGCGAGTAGTATTACGTTTACTTGATAAGAACAATGCTCGCCTAAACCTAGAAGATTTAGGTATGACTCCAAAAAACCGTGAGTTGTTTGCTGACTTAATTAGTAAGCCGCACGGGATTATTTTGGTAACAGGACCAACGGGTTCTGGTAAAAGTACCACCTTGTATGCAGGTATGAGCCAAATAAATTCTCGCGATCGTAATATTCTGACTGTAGAAGATCCTATTGAGTACGAGATCCCAGGTATTGGTCAAACGCAAGTAAATACAAAAGTAGATATGACGTTTGCAAGAGGGTTGCGTGCTATTTTACGTCAAGATCCCGATGTTGTAATGGTGGGTGAAATACGTGATCTTGAAACTGCCCAAATAGGGGTTCAAGCATCACTTACTGGTCACTTAGTTATGTCTACACTGCATACAAATACGGCGTCTGGTGCTATTACTCGAATGGAAGACATGGGCGTTGAACCGTTTTTGCTTTCTTCATCGCTATTAGGTGTTTTATCTCAGCGCTTAGTGCGTACGTTGTGTAACAGCTGTAAAGAAGGGCATGTGGCAGACGAACGTGAATGTCAGCTTTTAGGTGTACCATTTGAGAGCAAGCCAACGATTTACCGTGCAATAGGCTGTGAAGAATGTAACTTTAATGGTTACAAAGGTCGTACTGGTATACACGAGTTACTTGTTGTAGATGAAACAATACGAGAAATGATCCACAACGGTAAAGGCGAGCAAAGTGTAGAAAAATACATTCGCACTCATAGCCCAAGTATTCGCCAAGATGGTTGCAGCCGTGTGCTTGCAGGAAAAACCACGCTTGAAGAAGTGCTGCGTGTTACCCGTGAGGAAGGCTAATAATGGCTGCGTTTGAATATCGGGCATTAGATGGCCGCGGCAAAGAAAAAAAAGGTATTTTAGAGGCCGATACCGCCAAACAAGTTCGTCAGCTTCTGCGCGATAAAAGCTTAACCCCTTTAGAGGTTGTGCCTGCGGCTCAGAGTGATAAACAGGTAAAGGGTGAGAAAGCGCCTTTATTTGGTAGCCTTTTTAAACCAAGTATTTCTACATCTGAACTTGCGCTCATCACACGCCAGTTAGCAACGTTAATTCAGTCAGCATTACCAGTTGAGGGCGCGGTTATGGCGGTGGCTGAGCAGTGTGAAAAACCACGTTTAAAACGTATGTTAATGTCGGTTCGTTCAAAAGTTGTTGAAGGCTATACCCTTGCTGATGGTATGAGTGAGTTTCCCCATGTGTTTGACGACTTATATCGTTCAATGGTGGCTGCGGGTGAAAAGTCAGGGCATCTTGACCAAGTACTTAATCGCTTAGCCGATTACACCGAGCAGCGTCAGCATATGCGTAGTCAAATAACACAGGCTATGGTTTACCCAACTATTCTAGTTATTTTTGCCATTGGTATAGTGTCGGTTTTATTAGGTACTGTTGTTCCTAAAATACTAAAAACCTTTGAAAAAACTAAACAAGTATTACCTTGGACCACCGAGTGGGTAATGGCTGGGAGTCATTTTGTACAAAATTACTGGTTTATTAGCCTACTAGCCATCACCGGCATTGCGATTGGCATTAAGTACGCATTAAAAAAACCACAAGTGCGCTTTTGGTGGGACGACCGTGTGCTGCATATGCCGGGTATTGGTAAGGTGGCTCGTGGTATTAATACCGCTCGCTTTGCTCGTACGTTAAGTATTTTATCTTCAAGCTCTGTACCACTACTTGAAGGAATGCGGATTTCTGGCGATGTACTCGTAAACGAAAAAATCAAGAAGTCGGTAGCCGACGCAGCTGACAGAGTAAGCGAAGGTGCAAGCCTTAGAGCGGCCTTACAGCAAACTAAATTATTCCCGCCGATGATGCTACATATGATCGCCAGTGGTGAAAAATCAGGTGAGCTAGAGCAAATGCTAGAGCGTGCAGCGAATAACCAAGACCGTGAATTTGAAAGCATGGTAAACGTATCGCTTAAGTTATTAGAGCCTGCAATGATTGCTTCTATGGCTGTTATCGTTTTATTTATTGTTATGGCCATTTTGCAGCCTATTATGGCAATGAACAAAGCAGTTGGGCTCTAAATTTAAATAGTTTTTATATATTAATGGTTTTACCTAAACCATTTTTGCTTAGTGTTTTTAGAATAATGAGGTAATTACGTGAACAAACAATCAGGTTTTTCTTTACTAGAAGTAATGGTGGTACTGGTTATCATCGGGATGATTATGTCTATTGTTGCGCCAAATATTATGGGCCAACAAGAAGAGGCCGCTATTGATAAAGCGCATTTAGATATTCAGCAGCTTGAAGATGCTATGAGCTTATACAAGCTTAAAAATAAAAGTTACCCAAGCACAGAGCAAGGTCTTGAAGCGTTAGTGACTAAAACGTCTATTGAGCCTGTTCCAAAACGTTTTCCTGATGGCGGCTTTATCAGCGAATTACCAGAAGATCCATGGGGTAATACATACTTATTAATAAGCCCAGGTGAAATTGGTAAATTTGATATTTTCTCTATGGGACCAGACGGTGAAGTCGGTACCGACGACGACATTGGTAACTGGGATGAAGAAAAGCAGTAATGAGTCAGTCTACTGAGCTTAAACTAAATGTACTTTTTGAAGACTTATTATGAACGTAGGTCTTCAATTAATGCACAAGAAAAAGGGTTTTAGCTTAATCGAGATTTTAGTTGTATTAGTGGTTATCGCTTTTGCAACAAAAATGGTGGTATACAGCTTAGATGGCGGCGCCGAAGATGAGTTAGATGCTCAAGCGCTTAGGTTGCATACCACCATTAATATGGCGTCAGAATTTGCAATTTTAAATCAGGTCGAGCTTGGCTTACTCGTTGAGAAAAATACCCTAGAATACTTGGTATTTGATGGGGAAAAATGGGTAACCTTTGACAGAGAAGAGTTATTTAAACCCATAGAGTTGGAGCCACGCCTAAAGCTTACCCTCAACTTAGAAGACCTTGCATGGGCTCAAGATAATCTACTTGAACAGTCTAATTGGCGAGAGCTTATGAGTGGTGGTGAAGAAGATAGCTTACTCGAACTTAAAAAGCTTAAAATACCTCAAGTACTTATTTTATCGTCGGGCGAAGTAAGCGCATTTCAGTTAATTCTTGAGCTAAAAGATCAAAGTGACCCTGTTTACTTTATTGAGGGTGAATTTACAGCACCAGTAAATTTAAGAAGAGAGCCAGAGTAATGACATTAAGTAAAGGCTTTACCTTGTTAGAAGTACTTGTTGCTTTGAGTATTTGTGCAATGGCGGGTATTGCAGCAATGCAAGCCACAGGCGAGCATATTCATCACTTAACAACAATTGAAGAACAAACATATGCCTCATGGGTTGCTGAAAATGTCATTATTGAACAACGGGTAAAAGGCGAGCAATGGCAAGGTAAAAATAACTTACGTGGTAGTGAGGTTATGGGTGGTGTTGAATGGTTTTGGCAGCAAGAGGTTATGCCCACTGCAGATAAAAGCTTTGTTAAATTAACCATAAATGTATTTATCGATGAAAAGTACGAACAGTCAGTCTATGAGCTTTCAACGTATTTAAATAAAGGTAAAAAGTAAGTGAAGCAGCGCGGATTTACATTGCTTGAAGTAATGGTTGCTTTGGGGATTTTAGCTTTTGTTGTTATTTCTACGCACCAAATACTAGACAGCACAACTAAAGCAAAAGACGCATCGGACGAAAAAATAGCGGAACTTAATGGTTTACAAACAACGTTTAGACTTATGGACCAAGACTTTAGCCAAATGACTAAACGTGCAGTTAGAAACGAGTCTGGTGACGTACAAGAATATTATTTATTAGCAGGGCGTTATGTGCTTGAAAGCCAATATGACGGCATTGCATTTGTAAGAGACGGTTGGATAAACCCAATAAATTTATTACCTAGGTCAGAGCTGCAGGCTGTTGGATATAGGGTCATAGATGATAATCTTGAGCGTGTGTATCGCGTGTACGTTGATCAGCTTGATAATATGGAGCCACGTGTACAGCAGGTATTAGAAAACGTCGAAGAGCTTAAGTTTGAATTTTTAGACAGTGACAATAAGTGGCAAGAACAATGGGAAGTAAAAGCATTGCCTAAAGCGGTTGCGGTTACTTTACAACAAATAGAGGCCGAACCTATTCGTCGTGTATTTTTAGTTCCTGGGCAAGGAAGTAGAAGTAATGGGTAGGCAGTCTTCGCGCGGAGCAGCGCTGGTTATTGTGTTATTTATTGTTGCATTAGCTGCTATTTTAGCCGTAGAAATGAGTGCTAATTTAATGGTGCAAGTGCAAAAAAGTACTAATTTACAAGGTCACCAACAAGCAAAATGGTATGCCTACGGTGCTGAAGAGTTAGCTATTAAAGGGCTTATTCAAAGCAAGAAAGATGACCCAGATAAAACAACGCTTGATCAAGTATGGGCAACACAAGGTAACGCAGCATACCCAGTTGATAACGGCACATTAAGTGGTTCAATTACTGACTTGCAATCATGTTTAAATTTAAACGCCATAGCGAATGAACCCGATACAAATAGCGCTGATAAAACAAACCCTGCACACAAAGCACTGTTTGCCTTACTTGAAAATATAGAAGATTTACCAGCGGATGAATCGGAAGAAGCAATGGCTGATAGCGTGTTCGACTGGCTGGATGAAAATAGCATAACCTATCGCTCAGGTGCTGAAGAGGGAGAGTACTTATCCCGTAAATTTCCGTATATGACTGCTAATAGTTTATTTGCATCTCCATCGGAACTTCGCTTGGTAAAAGGCTTTAACCCGCTAGTAATGGAAAAAGTACTGCCTTATGTGTGTGTTATTCCGGGGAGCACTCAGCTTTTAATTAACATTAATACAATAGCACCAGAACAGGCTTTACTACTAAGCGCGCTGATGGATAATTTAAGTTTGTCGGCTGCAGAGGCTGTTATTGCTGCAAGGCCACAAACAGGTTTTGATTCTTTAGAAGAATTTTTTGAACAAGTACAGCAACAAGGCGGTACAAACACTGAATCAGTGAAAGACTTATTTAGTATTAAAAGCGAATATTTTAAATTACAAACGCAGGCAAACTTTGTAGATCTGCGTTTTTCGATGACCACCTTACTGCACGCCAAAGACGGCGAAGTAACGATACTGGCGCGAAAATTTGGAGGCGTACAGTGACAGAAATATTGTTGATCCGTACGGGTCAAACCCAACAAGAACGATTAAATTGGCTTGTATATTCACCACAAGAACAAGAAATAATAGCCAGTGGTGAGCTATCAAGCGCAGGCAATTTGAATGAATTAAGTGAAAAAGCAGCCAACAGGGAAGTGGTTGTTTTATTGCCGAGCGATCAAGTGCAATTAAAAACGGTAACACTACCCACAAAGTGGAATCGCAAATTAGAGCAAGCACTCCCTTACATGCTTGAAGAAGATATAGCCTGCGATGTAGACGATTTGTATATAGCTATAGGCGAAGCAACTATGGTTGGTGAGCAGCATGCTATTCAGGTTGCTATGACTGACCGCGAATGGTTTGAGCAATGGCTCGCGTTGTTTGTGGAACATGAGCTGCCTGTTTATAAAATATTACCTGATGCACTGTTGTTACCCTCTGTAGGTGAGGGAGAGGCTAGTGCTATAGAGCTCAATCAGCAGTGGCTGTTTAAGCAAGGGGCATGGCATATTAGTGCGGTTGAATTAAGCTGGTTGTCAGGTTACTTGACTGCGTTAGGTAATCCTGAGGTTAAACACTTTAGCCCAGCGGAAGACTTCCCAGAGGGGACGAATTTACAAGCGCAAACAAGTCAGTACGATCTCCCGTTAGCTTTATTTGCTAAGCAATTAAATAACGTTAAATTCAACCTTCGCCAAGGTGTTTACCAGCTTAAAAAGAAAAGCGCGCTCTGGTGGGGTTACTGGAAAGGCGCGGCAATTTTTACAGCCGTCGCATTGGGCTCTACTTTAGTTATAAAGGCAATTGAGTTGCAACAGCTTAATTCTCAGGTCGATATAGTAAAAAACCAAGTAGTTGAGCGATACCAGACAGCATTCCCCGGATCTAAAGTGCATCCTAATTTGATAAAAAATCAGATTAAAGGCGCATTAGATAGAATAGAAGGCTCTGATGAATCCGGTTTTTTAGAGCTGACGACTAATTTGGTTGATGTATTTTCACAAGTGAATGAGTTCACACCAGAAACATTACGTTACGACAAACGAAGAAACGAGTTACGTATTCGCGCCCGTGCTAAAGACTTTCAAACCTTTGGTAAAGTAAAAACCATACTCGAAAAGCAAGGCTTAACGGTAGAGCAAGGGTCTTTAAATAACGATGGTGATTTTGTGGTAGGTGAGATTAAATTGCGAGGTGCTGCATGAAAGCACAAGCGATAAAATACTGGCGTTCTTTAAAAGAACAAGAGCAGCAACTTATTATGGTTGCTGGTGGTATATTTGTTATTTTTATTCTTGTGATGGGGATATTCAGGCCGTTAAATAACGCCATAACAAAAGCGGAACAATCGAAAATTAAGCAACAGGCTTTGCTCGTGTGGGTTGACGAAAGCATAGTAAAGCTAAAAGCAGCGGGTAATACGCGTGTTGCGAGTAGTCAAAATCTAAGCCAAGTGGTTAACTCTACCCGCAGTCGCTATCAAATCAATATTAGTAAAATGCAGCCTAGTGATGGTTCGCTGCGTTTAACGCTCGACTCAGTAGAGTTTAATAAACTAGTAGAATGGCTCGATGAATTAGTGAATCAGCATGGTTTAAAAATCGAAAACTTAGATTTAAGTCGCGACGATAAATCGGGTTATGTAAGAGTAAGCCGTTTGGTATTAGAGAATTAATAAATGAAAAGAATAATTATATTATCGGCTGTCTTTTTAATTAGTTTTATTGTGTTTTGTATTATTAAATTACCCGCTGCTATCGCGCTTGATTTAGCAAAACCTCATTTTCCTAAGCAGTTAGAAGTAGGGCAGGCGGTAGGCACTGTATGGCAAGGCCAATTAATGCAAGTTCGTTTTGATGGCGAGCAGTTAAACAATGTGCGCTGGGATATCGCCGGTTGGGCATTATTTACTGGCAATTTAAATACTAATATAAAGTTTGGAAATGCTCGCGAACGCACCGATATATCGGGATATGCAACCGTCAGTTATGGATTGTTTAATCATACTTTAAAAGTAACAGATGGTTTAGTTCGCTCAACGGTAGAGCGAGCTATGCAACGAGTTCAGTTACCATTACCTGTTACAGCAAAGGGGCGTGTAATACTTGAGCTAGATGAATACACCTCTGGTGCTCCTTACTGTGAATCATTAATCGGTGAAATAGCGAGCCCAAATATCGACGTGCAAGGCTTAAATGGTTGGTTTAATATAGGGCCTCTGGCTGGCAAGTTAAGCTGTAAGTCGGGCGATGTGGCAATATTAATCGACCCTGATAACACCCTCGGGCTTGAAGCCGATGCCACTCTTAAAGCTAACTTTGACTTTAGCGTAGCAGGGTATGTAAAACCAGATACTAGCTTACCAAAAGATGTTCACGATGCGGTTAAGTTTTTAGGCCGACCAGATAGCCAAGGTCGTTACCCGCTCAATTTTTAGGGTATCCGGAATTTCTGGTTGATAAAATGCCAAAGATGTAAAGAAGAAAATCTTTCTCAGCGGATTATCTGATTGATCCTCTTCAGCCTACTCTACTGCCAATTTTCTGTTTCCACCTTCGCCTGAGTCTTCATAGCGATGCTGACTAGGGAGGACAGCGAGAGCTGGGCAAGCGTCAAAGCGGTTCTGGTTCATGCGCAATCCGAACACCTGCACAACATTCCTCTTGTAAGAAACCGATCAAATTCTCTAGGTGCCCATACTCGGATATACAGACAATCGTGCGGCTATGTTTCTCCTGCCGGATCAGCCCTACCTTGGCCATGCGCGCAAGGTGATGTGATAGCGTCGAAGCAGGAATACCCAGCCCCTTCTGGATATCTCCGACCGAAGCCCCATCATGGCCAGCTTTGACCAGAAAGCGGAACACGGACAGTCGGTGACTATTCCCTAGCTCAGCTAAGCTGGCTGCAACCTTTTCGTGATCCATAGCACGCCCCAATAATTCGATGTTTCTAGAATTATAGTTGACAGGTCGGATAAACGCAAGTAGGCTGCGTACATCATTTCGATAAAACTAGAAATATAGGAGTAATATTGAATGTCACCTCAACTCCAAGACGCTCTAGGCATGTTCGCCTTTCTCGCTATCGAGCTATCGGTTTTATTCATTGGCATTAGCTTGCTGGTCGGAGTTCTTCAACGTCACATCCCACCATCCAAGGTGGAAGCGTTACTGACTTCCAGTGGGAAGCGAGGCTATTTTCTTGCTGCTGGTTTAGGAGCTATAACGCCCTTCTGTAGTTGCTCGACTATCCCCATGTTGAAAGGGTTGATTCGGGCACGGGCCGGTTTTGGGCCGATGATGGTGTTTCTTTTCTCATCTCCGTTGCTGAATCCTATCGTCGTCGGCCTGCTGGTTGCCACGTTTGGATGGACACTTACTGCTATCTATGTGCTCGCCGCTTTGGTGGTCGCGGTAGGTGCCGGATGGCTGCTTCACACGCTTGGCTTCGAGCGTTATGTGCGCCGGACGGCGACACAAGAGAGCAGTGGATGTAGTTCATCAGCAAGCCCGTGCAGTGCTACATCGACCGCATCGAGTTGCGGCACCAACAGCTGCGACACCACTCCGAAGACGGCTTCTTGCGGGGCTGATAGGAAGACAACAGTCTCTACGTCTAGCGAATGCTGTGACAGTCAACCCACTGTCACGGTTAAGAAAGAAGGGAAGTACAGTGGTGTGTGGCGGGAAGCTTGGTCGGACTTTATCGATGTGTTGCCTTACCTGCTCATCGGTATTGCGATTGGCAGCGTGGTCTATGGTTTCATGCCCACTGACTTATTGGAGCAGTATGCAGGCCCAGATAATCCCTTTGCCATTCCAGTTGCCGCTGTCATCGGCGTGCCGTTGTATATTCGCGCTGAAGCCGTCATACCTCTGGCAGCGGCTCTGATGGCCAAAGGCGTGGGTGCCGGGACGGTGCTAGCGTTGATCATCGGCAGTGCCGGAGCCAGCCTGACTGAGCTCATTCTGTTGCGCTCTTTGTTCACGCTGAAGCTTTTAGCGGCGTTTTTAGCAGTCATTTTTGCTATGGCGATGATTGCCGGTTACGCCACCTACCTGTTTTTCTGATCAAGGCGGGAGATGATTAATTCGTTAAGCCTTCCTGGGTACCAGTTGGTGGATTCTGATGAGCAGAATGAAGACATACATTTTCGGCTTGAAGCACCTACACCAGTAGCCTGCGAGGGGTGCGGCGTGCAGGGTGAGTTCGTACGGTTCGGCAAGCGTGACGTTCCCTATCGTGATCTGCCCATCCACGGCAAGCGGGTCACTCTCTGGGTGGTCCGCCGCCGATACACCTGCCGGGCCTGCAAGACAACATTCAGGCCCCAGCTACCAGAGATGGTGGACGGATTCCGTATGACACTGCGGCTGCATGAGTACGTGGAGAAGGAATCCTTCAACCACCCCTACACCTTTGTGGCGGCACAGACCGGCCTGGACGAGAAGACGGTGCGCGACATCTTCAACGCCCGCGCCGAGTTCCTGGGGCGCTGGCACCGCTTCGAGACGCCCCGCATCCTGGGCATTGACGAGCTATACCTGAACAAGCGCTACCGCTGCATTCTGACCAACATTGAGGAGCGAACCCTGCTCGACCTGCTGGCCACCCGCCGCCAGGACGTGGTGACCAACTACCTGATGAAGCTGAAAGACCGGCAGAAGGTCGAGATCGTCAGCATGGACATGTGGAACCCCTACCGGGCAGCGGTCAAGGCTGTGCTGCCCCAGGCCCGTATCGTGGTCGATAAGTTCCATGTGGTGCGCATGGCCAACGATGCCCTAGAGAGAGTGCGCAAGGGCCTCAGAAAGGAGCTGAAACCGTCCCAGAGCCGGACTCTCAAGGGAGACCGGAAAATCCTGCTGAAACGCGCTCACGAAGTCTCAGACCGGGAGCGCCTCATCATGGAGACCTGGACAGGCGCGTTCCCGCAACTGCTGGCCGCCTACGAGCACAAGGAGCGCTTCTACGGCATCTGGGACGCCACCACACGGCTCCAGGCAGAAGCCGCCCTGGACGAGTGGATAGCCACCATCCCGAAGGGCCAAAAGGAAGTCTGGAGCGATCTGGTCAGGGCAGTGGGAAACTGGCGCGAAGAGACCATGACCTACTTCGAGACGGACATGCCCGTCACCAACGCTTACACGGAGTCCATCAACCGACTGGCCAAGGACAAGAACCGTGAAGGGCGCGGTTACTCCTTCGAGGTGATGCGGGCACGAATGCTCTACACCACGAAGCACAAGAAGAAGGCACCGACTGCGAAGGTCTCTCCTTTCTACAAGAAAACCATCGGTTACGGACTGCCGGACTTCGCAGAGGAACTCAACTACGGAGTCGATCTATCAACCATCTGATAATGGTATCAGGTTGGTGGGGTAAAGGTGCCCCATCAACCATTAAATCCGTATACCCAATTTTTAATGTTTTGATATAAAGAGTTTTAATGCAACTACCGCAATTCACTGAGCTGCATGCTAAGCAGCTCAGCACATTTCTAAATACCCAACCTCAAGCCATGACCTTTGAACAAAGCCAAGGTTATTTGTTTGGCGTTATATGTTCACCCGACCCTCTTGATGTGCACGAATGGGTTGATGTGATACTCAATAATTCAGCAAACGAATTAGATGAAGAAACGCTATTTTTATTTATGGCGTTTTACCATCAAATAAGTGAACAGGTTTTTGAAGTAGGTTATAAACTGCCACCACAGTACGACAGTGCATTTTGCTCGCAGTGGAGCCAAGGCTTTTTAACAGCAAGTAATGCTTACACGCAAAAGCTATTAGCAGCAACGAAGTTAGATGCACAGTACAAAGAGGCCTTAGAAACCGCACAAGCAACCCTCAGCTTTTTTGCATTAGATACACAGCTTATCTCTCAAATAGCATCACAAAATTCAATGAATACATTGCAGTTGTGTGAGCAACAATATGACCTTATGGGGGATTTTGCACTTGGTTTTGCAGAGCTAGTAGAAATAGTGGCGCTCAATAGTGGTTTGTATAACGATGATGGCTGGGACGAGTAGTTAGCGTTAAACTTTTTAATAATGGCGCTTTAATTAATATCAAGCGCCAAGATCTAAAATAATATCTGTGCAGCCTTGCTTGCACTTCACCACGCCTTTTCCCACTTCGCTGGTGGCTAAATCGAGTGTGAGTACCGTATTACATTTTTCGCATTTTAGCGTTTTACCTTGTGCTAACTGTTTAAGCATATTACGTTGCTTGTGAAACGAATCACTGGTTTTTTTGTTTAAATTAGAAAAGTCCATTATTTAGCCCGTTTTTGCTCGAGTGATTCAGACACTATTTTACACACTTTATTTAAGCGTTCAGCGTAGAAGTATAGGTTTAAGTCGCGTTCACGACAGTAGCGCAAATTAAATAGCTGAACTGCGTCATCAGTGGTGAATGTTTTTTCTACGTATTCTTTTTCTGAGCTTGAAAGTGTTAGCTCATGACTAATTCTGTTTTTTGCTAAATTAGCAGCAGGGCTTCTATTTACTTTACTTGCATCACTTAAAAAGCCAATACCTTCGCCTAATAGCTTTTCGCGTGGTTCTTTTACAAGTGGATGATCAATGGTAAAAAACGCAAGGATCACAATTATCAAAATAATAAACTTCTTCATGGATACGTAAACCTTGATCTAAATAGGGTTGAATTATCAAGCAGTGTAATAAACTGCCTTTTAAAAGCAAGTAACTGAGATGAATAAATTAGTTGTAATCTATACCAGTAATTTTAGCCAATATTGATATAATAACTGACAAAAGTTAGATATTTCTGAAATATCTGAAAGTATTTAATTTATGATTCATTAAACAAGTCTTACTTAGCAAGTTACTTGCTACACTATGAGTATAGAGCATTTGATTAGTGCTCAGCTTTTATTTTCCAAGCGGTGTTGAGGAACTTCGATGGACAAACAGATTAAAGTAAAAAACATTCCTGTTGAGGTAAAAATTCAAAAGCCGGATTTAAGCCGTCAAGATGATAGATTTAACCCCCGTAACCGCATTTATGTGAGAGCCGTAAAAGGTCTTCACCAATTACTAAGACAGCGCATTGGTTTTTTAGGCATGCTCGTATTTATGGTTTTGCCATGGATAAACTTTAACGGCCAGCAAGCCGTGCTATTTGATTTAATAGCACAAAAATACAATATTTTTGGTCTAACTTTATGGCCTCAAGACTTCACCATACTGGCGTTTATATTCATGCTGGCGGCTTTTGCGCTGTTTTTGGTAACTACATTTTATGGACGAGTCTGGTGCGGATATACTTGTCCTCAAACGGTCTGGACCTTCATTTTTATCTGGTTTGAAGAAAAACTTGAAGGGACAGCAAATCAACGTAAAAAGCTCGATCAACGGCCTATGGACTTTGACAAGTTCTGGCGAAAAACAGCTAAGCATTCCAGCTGGGTGTTGTTTTCTTTGTATACTTCTATTTCGTTTGTTGGTTACTTCACACCGATAAGAGAGCTACTCCCTGATTTTATAACCTTTAATGTTGGCGGTTATGCACTAGTGAGCATTTTAGTATTTGCTGTGTGTACATATGGCAACGCAGGCTGGATGCGTGAAATTATGTGTTTGCATATCTGTCCCTACTCACGTTTTCAGTCGGCAATGTTTGACAAAGATACCTACACAGTAACCTATGATGAAAGCCGAGGTGAAAGCCGGGGCCCTCGCTCACGTAAGGTTGCCCACGCTGATTTAGAAATAGGTGACTGTATTGACTGTAACCTATGTGTACAAGTCTGCCCAACAGGCATTGATATAAGAAACGGTTTGCAGGCTGAGTGTATAAATTGTGGTGCGTGTATTGATGCGTGTGACGGCGTAATGGATAAAATGGAGTACCCGCGAGGGTTAATTTCGTATACCACAGAACGTAATCTTGAGACGCCAGAAAATAAAACCAATCCTCTACGAGCCAAAATTATTGGGTATACGGTCATACTAGTGTTGCTAACAGGCGCGCTTGTTGCAAATATTGCACTGCGTAAACCAATGGACTTTGATATTATTCGTGATCGAAATCAGCTATATCGTGTCGACTTTAATGGCTTGGTTGAAAACACATATACCTTAAAGGTCATCAATAAGGCGCAATATGAGCAAACCTTTAACATTAAAGTGGCGGGGCTAGAAAACTTTAAATACATAGGTAAACAAGTATTTACTGTTCAAGCAGGTCAATCGCATAATGTGCCATTATCACTCGTTATGGACCCTTATGACTTAAAAGCGCCTATAACAGAGTTTAATTTTGTATTGTCGCCAGTTAATGAACCGGATGAAACAATTTCGCAATCGAGCAACTTTTTTAGAGCGCGATAGCCGTACTTTCTAATTCGGTAAATATAGCAATAACAAAAGCGGGTTCAACCCGCTTTTCATTTATATAAGAAGAGCATGAGCAAATTTAGCTTTATAGATTTAACCCCAGATTTAATACTTGATGCGATAGAAACCATAGGTATTTATCCCGAGTCTGGGTTACTAGCGCTTAACAGTTATGAAAATAGAGTTTATCAATTTAAAGCCGAAGACGGTCTGCGTTACGTAGTAAAGTTTTATCGTCCCGAGCGTTGGAGTAAAGCACAAATTCAAGAGGAGCACGATTTTGCTTTTGAGCTTGCTGACGCTGAAGTACCCGTTGTAGCCCCTGTTTTACATAATGGACAAAGCTTGTTTGAACACCAGGGCTATATGTTTGTGGTATTCCCAAGTGTGGGTGGGCGGTTATTTGAAGTAGATAATTTAGATCAGCTTGATGTTATGGGACGTTTAATTGGTCGAATGCACCAAGTAGCTAAAACCAAACCCTTTACTTACAGACCAACAATAAGCTGTGAAGAATACTTGCATACAGCTAAAGTTCATCTTCAAAAAAGTAACTTGGTGCCAATGGGATTAAGCACTGCTTTTTATACTATTTTAGATTTGGTAATTGAGCAGACACAAAAGCAGTATCAAGATACAAATAGTATTCGCTTACATGGCGATTGCCATGCAGGCAATATATTATGGGCTGGCGATGCGCTAATGTTCGTGGATTTAGACGATAGTCGTCAAGGGCCTGCTATTCAAGATCTATGGATGATGCTCAGTGGCGACAGACCAACGCAACTGTTACAGTTAGACACTTTGGTGGGAGCGTATGAAGAATTTTGTGATTTTGACCACGCTCAACTCAAATTAATTGAACCGCTGCGAGCAATGCGTATTATTCACTACATGGGATGGGTGGCAAAAAGGTGGAGCGATCCAGCTTTTGTGCGGAACTTTTCATGGTTTGCTGATGACAAATACTGGGAGCAACAAATTTTAGCGCTTAAAGAACAACTTGCTGCACTGCAAGAACCGCCGTTAAAGTTATTGCCGTAAATTATTTTTTAATGACGAGTACAACGAGACACTAATGCTTAAAAAACTAAAACTGAGCCTACTTCTTTTATGTTTACCATTTGCAGCCTTTGCTGCACAGTTTGAGGCAAATAACCAATACACGATTATTAAAACTGAAAAAAGCACAACACCCCAGGTAACAGAGTTCTTTTCATTTTATTGTCCGCACTGTTTTAAATTTGAACCAGTGGCTAAAGCAATTGAAAAAAAACTGCCTGAAGGCACTGATTTTGTTAAAAGTCACGTCAACTTTTTAGGTGGTGTATCTCCACAGGCACAAAGTAATTTAAGCTTTGCTTACTTAATCGCAAAACAACAAGGGCAAGCACAAAATATAGCTGACCAAATTTTTAGAAGTATCCATATTCAAGGTGCGCCTTTAACAGAAGTTAAAGACCTTAAAAAGCTATTGGAAGTAAATGGAATAGATAGCGACACATTTGACCAAGCGATTGCAAGCATGCCTATTATTGCCGAAGAGCAAGCAATGCAAGATAAGCAAAACAAATATTCAAAGTTAGGTGCGTTAACTGGTGTACCTACTTTTATTGTTAACGATAAATACAAAATCAATATTAACACCATAAAAAACCAACAAGAACTTGATGAGTTAATTGCGTTTTTATTAGCATTATAAATTTTGGAGCATAAGAATGATTAAACTACTTAAAGCAGGGTTACTTGCATTAGTATTACCGATGGCAGCAACAAGCTTTGCGGCGGACTACCAAGAAGGCGTCCATTACGATGTTATTGCTGAACGTGCCACTAAAAAGCCAGAAGTAAAAGAGTTTTTCTCTTTTTACTGCCCGGCGTGTAATAACTACGAGTCACTGATCAGCGAATTTAAGCCTAAACTAGATAAAAATGTTAAGTTTAAAAAGAGTCACGTTGACTTTGTGGGTGTTCGTAATCCAGAAAACCAACAAATGATGAGCCAAGCACTTGCAACTGCTGAAGTACTTCCTCAAAAAGAGAAACTTATCGCAGCTATTTTTAATCATATTCACACTAAGCGCGCTAAATTTAACGAATTAGCTGACGTGAAAGATGTGTTTGTTGCGCAAGGTGTTGATGGCGATAAGTTTGATAAGTTATTTAAAAGCTTTTCGGTTCGTACATTAAGTTCTAAGATGAAACGTGATCAAGAATACTTTAAAGAAAAAGGTGCTCTTCGTGGTGTACCCACATTTATCGTAAACGGTAAGTATAAATTAAACTTAGGCCGTGAATCGGGTGTTACAGCTCCTGAAGATATCAGTAAATTAATTAATTACTTAGCTAACAAGTAAGTTTAGCTAAAAGCAAAAAAGCTCCTTAAGGAGCTTTTTTGCTTTATAAGGATGTAGCAATGAAAAAAATATTAGTATCGAGTTGCTTGCTAGGGCAGCCTGTTCGTTATGATGGGAAAGGACAAACATTACAGCATCCACAATTACGGGTATGGCAAAGTAATAAGAAAATAATATCCTTTTGTCCTGAAGTGGCTGGTGGGCTATCTACTCCTAGAGCTCCTGCTGAAATAATACAGGGGAAAGTAATTACTAATTCAGGAGAAGATGTAACAGAGCAATTTCAAACTGGGGCTAATATAGCGCTAGAACTTTGTAAAAAAATAAAGTTCGTTTTGCTTTACTTAAAGAATCGAGCCCTTCTTGCGGACGAAATACAATATATGATGGAAAGCATCGCGGAATAAAAATCGAAGGTCTAGGTTTAACTGCAGCATTATTAATAAAGAATGGAGTTCAAGTATTTAGTGAAGAGCAAATACCAGCACTTATAAAAGCACTGGCACTTTAATTTTGGTTGGTTATTTACGCTGTAAGAAAACACCCGACTCTATGTGATGTGTATAAGGGAACTGATCAAATATCGCAAAGCGCTTAACGTTATGCGAACGCGTTAAATGATCTAAATCGCGTTCCAGTGTGTCAGGATTACACGATATATAAATTATGTTTTCGTAATTAGCCACTAAATCACAGGTTAACTCATCCATACCAGCGCGTGGCGGGTCGACTAATATGGTTTGGCAGTCATAGCTTTTAAGGTCAATACCGTCTAAACGAGAAAAAGTACGTTCGCCATTCATTGCTTGAGTAAACTCTTCGCTCGACATACGAATAATATCTAGGTTGTCTACATTGTTTTTGGCAATATTATATTGAGCAGAGTGAACAGACGATTTAGATATTTCAGTTGCGAGTACTTTATTAAAAGATCCCGCTAGCGCAATAGAAAAGTTACCATTACCGCAGTAAAGCTCCAGTAAATCATTTTTAAGTGGTTTACATAAATCTTGTGCCCACTCAAGCATACTTATATTTACTTTTGCATTAGGTTGCGTAAAGCTATTTTCTACTTGTTGGTAAATTAGTTCTTGGCCATTTACAGTTAATTGCTCTGTTACAAAGTCATCACCTAGCACTTCTTTCTGCTTACGTGCTCGGCCAATAAAATCTATTTTATATTTTTCACTCAGTTTTGCCTTTAGTGACTTAATTTCACGTAGCCATTCATCATCAAGCGGCTTGTGATAAAGCAAGCTCACTAAAATTTCACCACTGAGTGTAGACAGGTAATCTATTTGAAATAGCTTCCGGCGTAAAACCTCGCATGGTTTAAGGTTTTCAATCATCACCTGCATGATTTCACCAACAAGCGGTGCCGCAGGGTCAAACGTATCAACGCGTATTTTTTCTTTAGTTTGCTGATCAAACATTATATGAAACAGATCGTCTCCATCATGCCATACTCTAAATTCGGCACGTTGGCGGTAGTTAATTGGCTCCGAGCTAAATACTTCTAGCTGCTCCACACCAAAACGTTGAAACTGTGAAGTTATACGCTGTTCTTTTTCACTTAACTGCGCTTGGTACTGTGTGGTATCTATTTTAATAACTGCCATTCGCGTTACTACCTTATCTAAGATCTGTTTATCGGCGCTATTGTAGGGAGCGGTTCGCATTTGTCTAGTTTTGGCTAGAATAAATGATGTTTTTTTGCACGGTTTACTTTAGTTTTTTATGCCCTGGCCGATAACAAACTACGCATGCTCAGGAGACGATTCATGAAAATAGGCAATTATGGCTTTGTACCAAGCCAGAACATAAACAAATTCAACAACAAAGCTGATGTACAACAACCTACCATCGCGTCTCCGCAAGACAGCTATCAGCAACGAGGTAAAGAATTAGCTGCTAAAGTTTTAGGTGATAAAATGGCAGAGCAGCTTGGTTTGCCTGTTCAAGAAAAAAAAGCAGATAAGCCCCTTTTTGATTTTGAAGCAATAGTTAAAAATGTACTCGACTTTGTCACCGGCGCCGTTAATAAAGCAAAAGCTGATGGTGCCGATGACGATAAATTAAAAGGTATGCTAAGTGATGCCCGTAAGGGGGTGCAAATAGGTATTGATGACGCTGTTGATGAGTTAAAAGAATCCGGCGTTCTGAACGATGAAACCCAAGAGGGAATCAACAAATCAAAAGAAGGTATTTTTGATGGCCTTGATAAGTTTGAAGATAACTTGTTCAACCCAATGCCCGCTAGTGTGGGGGTAACTCAAGCACAATACACAAGTTTAAGTAATAATGCTCAGTACAGTTTCACAACCGCAGAAGGTGATGAAGTAACGATAAGTTTTGCCGATGCGTTTAAATCTCAGTCTGCTAGTAGCTATCAGCGTGCTGAGGGAGGGGAGGCATTCGTAAGTGAATCATCACAATCGAGAGAGCTTTCATTTTCAATATCAGTTAACGGCGACCTTAATGATAAAGAGCAAGAAGCAATTAATGAGTTAATGGAAAACCTACAAAACGTAAGCAAGACCTTTTTTAGCGGCGATTTAGAGCAGGCATTTGAAGAGGCGCAAGAGCTTAGTTTAGGCAATGAACAACTTGTCGCATTTTCAATGGATTTACGCCAAACCAAAACAGTTGCTGCAATAAAGGGTTACGAAGAAAATAAACCGGCTCCAGAAAAAGTAATTGCAGATAAAGTAGCGCCTTTTAATGATGACCTCCGAGAGGCATTTTCTAAAGCAACCGAGCTAGGTATTCAAAATCAATTATCAGGTATTATGCAGTGGCTTAATGAAGATCAAAGTGAGATCGATAAACTGGTTGATTACACAAAAGCTATGTTTGAAAACCTTAATAAGATAAATAGCGCGACAAAGCAAACAGCAGAGGAAGTTTAACCTCAACATTAAACTACTTTCTTTTGCAAAAATCACATGGCAAACTGCCGTTCTAATCTAATAATAGGAACGGTAGTTTGTCAGCGCATATAATGGTTTTTGATTCAGGGATTGGTGGCACAACAGTACTTGATCATATAAAGCAACGTATCCCGAATGCTCAATATAGCTATTTTATGGATAATGCTTTCTTACCTTATGGAGCTCAAACACAACAAACAATTATTAATCGTTTGTGTTCGCTCATTCATTTCATTAAGTCAAACAAGCTAAACGTCGATTTAATTGTAATAGCATGCAACACGGCATCCACATCGGCATTAAGTGCTGTACGCAAAATTACAGATATACCCATAGTTGGTGTTGTACCAGCAATCAAGCCCGCCGCAGAATTAACATGTTTAAATCACATTGCTTTACTGGCAACACCTGCCACAATAGCGAGCTCATATACAAAAAAGTTAATAGCGCAGCACGCTAGTAATGTAACTGTTAACTTATATAGCAGTGTTGAGTTGGTAAACGTTGCTGAATTACTTTTCTTTAATGGCTATTTAGATACAAATAAATTACATGCTGTACTTGAAGGTTTGAATATTGAAAAGCAAACAGATGTGATTGTATTGGGGTGTACTCACTTTCCAATACTTACAAAGCAGATTAGTGAGCACTTTAAAAATAGCATTCAGCTGGTGGATTCTGGTGCAGCAATAGCAAATAGGGTTATTTATCTATTAACTGAGTCAGGTTTATTAGCACAAAATATACCTGGCATAAAAAAGCCATTGCAATACTATGCAACGGCTAATGTGATCAGCGATAAACTTGCGGTTAAGCTAGTTAAACTGATTGATCCGCCTGAGCTCGAAGCGTATTAGAATCATCTTCTTGTTTTTGTTTTGCTTCACGAACTTTTAAAGTACGTTGTTGGAACTCACTATCGTTCAAGTTAGCAATAGCATTGTCTGCATCAGCTTGCGCCATTTCAACAAAACCAAAGCCACGACGTTTGCCTGTATTTTTATCCTTTAATAGGCGAACGTTGAATACTTTACCTTGCTCTTCAAACAAAGCACGAACAACACCTTCGTTTGCACGGTAAGGAAGGTTACCAACGTAAAGTGTTTTAGTTTTTACTTCGGCCTCTTCTAAAACGTCAGAAGACATAGCAGCAATAACTAGCCCACCTATTAATAAGCCAACAGCAAATACAATTGCAGGGTCAAGTTCTAAGCTTCCAAGGGCGAACTTAACAATAACAAAACCAACTACAGCAATAACAACAGAAAAGATAAAAGATTTTTGATCGGGTAATTTCATTTTAGATCTACCAATAAACAGGAAATAAACATTAATTTAACATTGTGAACTTGCTATCTTAACGTCTTAAACGAACTTAGCAATGATATTTATATGAAATTATAAAAAGCAGTGTAAAAAAACATCAATTTAAGCGTGTTTTAACATGGTTTTTTGTGGTTTTGTTCTAATTTTGTTCGAACAGTAAAAAGATCTAAAAAAAGGGTTGATCTGTTTTCGGATCTCCCTATAATGCGACCCCACTGAGACGGGAAACGCCGAAGCATAGCAAAGTGTTAGCGGCTCAGAGAGTTAAGTAAAACTTCGGTTTTAAATTATCATAAGAAAGTTTAAAACAAAGTATTGACTCGA